>JAFVAX010000029.1 GCA_017480285.1 Paludibacteraceae bacterium
GTTAATGTTATACTTCCACCGCTACCCTTACAGAAAACAGCGTGATATATAGTTCCATTACTTGTAACTGTGGGCATCGCAGATGCAGAGGTATAGATAGTTTTGGCGGAAATGTCGTCAATTTTATCACTCCATGTACTTGTTGTCCAGCCATAAAAAGTAGTGCTTTCATCATCGCAACTTGTTGGAGCATCAGGGAATGTTGGCCCTTGTCCGCTTACAACAGATGTGGTAGTATATTCAGAGCCATTGTTCATCCATGTTACGGTATAATAGGTCTTCGGAGTTGCAGAGGCTTCTTCAGAAGCGTCACCATCGCAATAGGTTGAACCATTACCAATGGCTTTGACCTGATATGTATATGCGGTCCCATTGGTCAAACCTGTTTTAGTTACAGGAGAAGTCGCAGCAGCCCAGTCTCCACCGTTCCATTTAAGTTGATAACTACTTGCATTAGCAACCGCAGCCCAAGTAAGTACTACCTGCCCGCTTGAAGGTGTAGCAGTAACTGAAGGAGTCCCGAGTTTCGTACCTGTGCAACTGGCTGAAAAATTGACAACAACTTGAGATAGACGCTTTGTTGCATTGCAAGCACAAGACACGGTCGTAGTACCGTCAGTTGGAGTAATTGTTGTAACCGAGCCGGAAGTAGATGCAGTACCATTTGTCCATGTTCCAGTAATCGTATAAGAAGAACTTGTAGCAGTAATTTCGATACTACTGATAGTTTGCCCGCTTGCAGGAGTTATTGACAATGTGTTTCCGTTATACACTCGAGTATGCGTATAAGATACACTTCCGCCAAGATAGTTATTAGCGTTTGTGCCAGAACCTTTGGATAAAGTCATCGATGCGTTAGTTCCTGACCAAACAACGGAAGAAGTAGATGATGAACTATATGAGTTTGTGGTTAAATCCCAAGTCTCTTGTGCCCACGCATTTCCGATGCCGAGTGTTAAAAGCATGGTTAATACTGCGGCGGCATAGCGGAGGCAATTCCGCCACGGATGCGCTACACTTGCGCTATTTTTACTATAAGGATACTTAAGGGATACTATAGGAATAGTATCACCTTGACCAGTCCTCTCGGAAGTTGTTTCTTGTGTACCGCCGACTGAACATAGCCACCGAGTACAATTAAAAAGATTCGTTTTCATACGATTATATGATTTTAGTTTGTAATCTACAGTATCAATTATTTCATTAAAGACTTTGAATTAGAGATATTTAGAAAACTAATATACAACATAAATATACAATGAAAACAAAACTTTTAACCCGAATGACGATGCTAATAAGCATCATTATTCTAACAATTTCACAGGTGTGGGGAGCATCCACCACATATACTTGGACTTTTGAAAGTGGCGACCAATGGAAATTCAGTAGCAATAATGCCACTCCTGGTAATAATACTGGTACTGCCACTTTGAATAGCGTTAACTGGTCGTATGACCGCGGTACAGCTAAATATCTTGGAAGTGGAAATTCAAGTATTCAATTTGGTTCAAGGAATAACGTAGAAACGCCCACTTTTACATGTAGTGCATTTGCTTCATACACGATTACGAATGTCTCTGTGAAAACATCAAGTTATAACGGAGGTCATAAGGTTGCAATTTCGGTTGGTGGGGATGTTGTTAAGAGCGCAACCGCGACTCCATCGCCGACTTCAACACCAACTGCGATATCTACAGGAACAATCAGTAAAACTGGAAATATCGTAATAACGTTTTCTAATGGTTATCGTGCTTTATATTTACAGGAAATATCTGTTACTTATGAAACAGGAGGTGGCGGAACAACATACACTGTTTCCTACGACAAGAATGATTCGGGAGCATCGGGAACGATGACGGATAGCAATAGCCCATACTCGTCAGGGGCAACGGTAACCGTGCTTGACAATGCATTTACAGCTCCAAGTGGTTACGAGTTCGACCATTGGAACACATCGGCAGATGACAGCGGTACCGATTACGACCCTGATGACACCTTCACCATCTCTGCAAACGCCACCCTTTATGCCCAACGGGTATCATCAGGAGGCGGTGGTAGCGGCGATTGCGATGTGCTGAATGCATCTTTTACAGGCGAACCGAGCAGTTACACTTCATGGTCAAATAAATCAGGAAGCAGTTCTTCAGCGGTTTATGCGGGACAAAGTACAGGTGGCACATCATATATTCAATTGCGAGCAACGTCTCCCTCAGGCATTATAACAACTACGTCTGGTGGAAATGCATCGTCAGTTAGTGTTACTTGGAACTCAAGTACATCAAGCGGAAGAACATTGAATGTTTATGGTAAAAACACCGCATATTCTGCAGCATCTGATTTGTATGGTGATGACGCGGGCACACTACTTGGTACGATTGTATACGGCACAAGTACTTCACTAAACATTACCGGCGATTATACCTATATAGGTCTTCGTTCATCTTCCGGAGCAATGTATTTGGATGAAATTGACATCTGCTGGGAAACATGTGATAGTTTGGGCACAATTAATGGTTCGATTAATTCGATCAGCGGGACGAGTGTGACGCTGAACTGGACGGGGTTAGATCACGTGAGCAGTTGGACGGTTACATGCAAGAAAGGCAGCACGAGTGCAGGGACAATAGGCTCGATATCAGGCACTTCCACCAAGGCTTGCACCATAACAGGTCTGACGGCAGGTGAGACTTATACTTTCACTATATCTGCGACAGCGGCTTCGGGCTACTGCGACGCTTCACAACAGATAACCGCCACCACACCGAACATAACCGTTTCGCCCGTAACGATAACGGGACTTAACTATGCCGAAGGCAATGGTCCGAGTACGGCACAGACCTTCACCGTTACGGGTGTCGGTCTGACAGGCAACCTGACTATCACCGCGCCTACCAACTTCGAGGTGAGCAAGACAAGTGCCACATCTGGCTTCGCTTCGAGCGTTTCGCTCACACCTTCAAGCGGAACAATAAGCGCTACAACGATATGGGTGCGCCTCGCTTCCGGTAAGGCACAAGGTACATACGGACCAAGCAATGTAACTGTCAGTGGCGGTAGTGCAACAGCACTGAATGTAAGCGTTAAGGGTGTGGTATCGTCGGCTTGCGACAATCCTATTATCAACACGCATCCGGCAAATGCCACCTACAATATGAATGCGACACCCGCGGCGTTGAGCGTTGCAGCCACCAAGACCGGCAGCGGTCCGGCATTGACCTATCAGTGGTACAGCAACACCTCGGCAAGCAACAGTGGCGGTACAGCCATCGGCAGTGCCACAAGCGCTTCTTACTCCTTGCCGGCATCTGTAACATCCACCACCGGCGCCAAATACTACTATTGCGTTGTCAGCAGCGGTGCCTGCACCACTGCTACCAAGGTGGCGACCATCTCGGTCAACACACCGACTATCACAGTGAGCAATCCGAGCATCGCCTTTGGCGACAAGGCGGTGGATGCAACCACCGGTTATACCGAGACTTTCACGGTTACGGGAACCAACCTCGCCAAAGACCAAGGTCTGACATTGGCGGTGAGCGGTACGAATCAGGCTATGTTCACCCTCAGTAATACGACGGTGGCGATGACCTCACAGGGTGCGGTCAGTACGACCACCATCACCGTTACTTACAAGCCCTCGACAGCGGCATCGCACAACGCCACCATCACCGTCAGCAGTACAGGTGCGACAAGCAAGACCGTTACATTGGGCGGTACGGGTAAGTGGAGCGTAACATGGATGGAGGGCGGTACGGCATATACCACCGGCAGTCCGACTACCTTGGTGGCAAACAACAGCAAAGTATCCGCTGTGCCGACGGCTCCGGGTGATGCTTCTTTGGGCAGTTGCGCCAACAAGTTCATGGGTTGGAGCGCGACCGACATAGGTCAGACACCTGTCAACTCCGCACCGGCAGACCTCTTTACAACTGCTGCAAATTCGCCCGCTATCACCGCTAATACTACCTTCTATGCCGTGTATGCTACGGCAAGTGGAAGCGGTGGAGCAAGTGTCGGAACTGTAATGTTCTCAGAAAACTTCGGAGCGTATGCCGCTAATGCTGTCCCATCTGGTTCTGTTTCTTCTTCAACTGGTAATCGTGTCATATATGGAGATGGAAGTGTAACCTACACAAGTGTTAATGGAGGCTCTAATACAAAGATATATAATGAAAACCTTGCCGGTGGCACAAGTCCTGAATTATTGGTGGGAAAAACCAGCGGTTCATTCGCTATAGCAGGAATTCCTAAAGGAGGAGCTGCAACTTTAACTGTCAGTTATAGAGTCAATAAGACTACTTGTGGTGTTTCCGTTTCCGGCACAGGTTATAGTGGGTCCAAGGCAAGTAGCACAATAGGGTCAAATTCTTTCACTGTTACTTGTGGTTCTGCAAGCACTTTTACTCTAACATTTACACCATCTTCGACCGATAATGTTCGTTTGGATGATATCAGTATTACTGTTGCAACAACTGCCGTTTCTTACTCCGACTATGTTACTGAGTGTTGTACGGATTGGGCAACTCCGACATTGACTTATAGCGTGCCGAGCGGTTGGAAATCAGGAAGTGCGAATGTGGATGCCACTATCGGTAGCGGTGATACCTATGGTGCCGTATCGTTTGAGTCGAGCAACACCGGTGTACTGACCGTCAATTCAAGCGGACAAATTCACGCTGTGGGTGCCGGTACATCTACCGTAACAGCAACATGGACTGGCGATGGCACACATTGCGAGAAATCGACCACTTCGGCTACAATCACCGTTACGGGTAAGGTACGTGTTACCTTCAACAAGAACGGTGGCACAGGTACGGACAAGTATCAGGACATCGACTACAACACCGCTACAGCTCTTAATACCATCTCGACGATAGGTTATACAGCACCTTCGTGTAAGCAGTTCGGCGGTTGGGCAACCTCGCAGGCTAATGCAGATGCAGGTACAGTGGCATACGCCGATGGTGCCAGCATCACACCTACAGAAGGTATAACGCTGTACGCTATATGGAACACCATTACCTATAACGTTACTAAAGGTACTAACACGGGTGCAGCAACATTCACATTGTCAAGCACAAGTATTGCTTGTGGTGCCACACTGACTATCACCTGTGCTGCCGATGGCGACCATAAAGGTAATCCTACCGTTACCGCCACAGGTACGCACGGAGAGATAACCGTCGTTTCTGCCACAAGCGTAACGATAGCCAATGTGCAAAGCGATATGACTGTGAATATCAGCTATCCTGCCAAGGATATTTATACCATCACTTGGATGGCTAATGGCTCAACATATACCGCCGGCGGTCCTACCACGAGCGTTACCGAGGGTAATGCGATAGCAACCTTGCCTACCACTCCTACCTCTTGCGATACTGAAACTTATACTAACTTCGTCGGCTGGTACGCTTTCGAGGCAGGTTCGCAGTCCGACCCGACATCCGCTGCCACCTTCGCAGCCAATGCAGGTGACAAAGTAACCACAAGCACCATCCCGACAGGCAATGTAACCTACTATGCCGTCTTCTCGGACGGCGATGCCGACGGGTGGACACTGATAAATAGCACTTCCGACTTGATTGATGGTGAGGAATATACTTTTGGTAGTGGAACTGCCGGTCCTACAAGTGGCTATGCAATGGGAACTCAGAATAGCAATAATCGTTCGGCCGTTGCATGGGATAGCGAAGATCTGAAAACTTTCACTTTAGGCGACCTCGGAGAGGGTAGATGGAGTTTATATACTACTGATGGTTACCTCTATGCAGCAAGCAGTTCCAGTAACTACCTGAAGTCAAAAGCATCCAACTATGGTGCTGCCGAGTGTGATTGGACAATAACCTTTAGTGGAGATGCAGCAACCGTTTGTTCTCAAGGTACATATACTCGCAAATATGTAAAGTATAATAGTCAAAGTGGTGGTCTATTCTCATGCTATGAGTCTGGTACTGTTTACATCTACAAGAAAGGTGGTGTAGGCACAGGTTATATCTCTACTTGTGGAACGAATGTGAAGATAACCAACGGAGACCAACACTTAACGAGTGCTAACGGTATTTGGGTTGAGAGTAATCAGAATGTAGTGCTTACGGGTACGAACATGACCGATACATATTCTGCTGTTACCATTGAAGTAACTATTACAGCCGGAGGCACAAGCAAATGGCGCGTGAAGGATGCTTCTACCGCAGGACAAGGAGGAACATCAGGTGTTACCTTTACAAATATAATTACTTCCAATTGGAATAAGAACATTGCAGTTACCTACACGCCGTCAGCTGCAAATGTGGCATCAGAGGAAGCTACTATTCAAGTAAAAGTATATAAATATGGAGATGCAACAAAGGTGGCATGTACTAAGACCTTCAAGATGTATGGCCGCTCGTTGCCTGCCAACTTCCTTATTGCAGTAAATGATGGCACGGCGGCCGACGGTCACTGGTACGCTATTCCTGCCGACATGATTGCTCCATACGGTAGTACATGTTCAAGCGGACTTGGCACATACAGTCCCATACCTATCACCGTGGATAACGGCACCAATCCGACCAAGGCTACGATGGCGCCTGCACGCGCTGTATATCAGCCTGCGGCAAGAACAGGTAATGTCAATACTTCACCGCAGACAATCAGTTTCAAGTGTAAGACTTCGCCCACCGGAAGCGGAACTTATTACCTCTATGGTGGCGGTACAGGTGGCGATGCTAACAACACGAATACGCATATTCAGAATGCTTCGTTTGCATCATCAGAGAAGCAGAAATGGTTCCTTAAAACCTCTGACCTTGTTACCTATGAGGTTCGTTTGGCAACCACAATATCACCTAATGTGTTAGGCTTCACCACAGCCGGCGGAAACAACCGTGTGGGTCAATATGGTGCAAATACAAGTACGACAAAGAAAGACATCCGCTTCTTGCCCTTTGATGTGAGCGAGTGCGTATATATCCCCGCTCCTGAGGTTAAGGGTGTCAGTTTGGATGCCAACTACACTATTCAGTTCCCGAAAGACCGTTTGGCTACGGCTTGGCAGATAAGTACCGATGGAGGAAGCAACTGGGTGGCATTGCCGGGCAAGACTGAGATAGCCTGCTCGGGTGGAGTGGAGACACCTACTACCGTTCAGGGCGTACTGCCGATGAGCACTTACCGTGGTCAGACGGTAAAGATAAAAGTGAGCAGTCCGTCAGCAACTTGCGGAACCAACATCGGCGAGTTCGTAGTACCTAATCCGGTGATAACGGTGAATGGTGAAACGCCATGGCATCTGTATGGCATCACCGGTCAGGCTTTCAGCGACCAGACACAGACTATCACTCTGAGTGGCTTGTATGAAGGTGCCGGCGCAGAAACGCTTGTAACATCAAGCAATCCGGAGATAACAGCATCGCTTGTTGCGCCTGTTGTGAACGGCGATGTGCATGTGCTCTTGACGATGACGGCAGGTGCTGCTACAGAAGGCAATCATAACACCACGCTCACCTTCACTTCTACCGGTGCTGAGACAAAGACCCGCAATGTAACGATAACGATGCAGTCGCTTGCCCCGCAGTCGTTCACCAAATCCGCTTATTTCACAGGGGACATCCTGTGTACCAACAGCGATTTGTCGAGCAACACGACTTATGCCTTCTCACTGACGAATCCGATATATTCAGCAGCTGGAGTATTGGATGCAACCTCTACAACCATAAACAAATCTGACCTGTATATCTACGATGTGGCAACAGGCGAGAAAGTAAATGGAAAATCGTTCCAAAGAACAGTATCGTCAGCCGGTATTCCTTCGTTCAGTTTCAGCAACTTCATCGCTGATATGGTGGAGGGCAAAAAATACCGTATAGAATGGACAAATAAGGATTTGGCTTGCAAGAACTCCACCGGTGTTCCGTATCAGGATGTAAGTTATACCTTCACCTATGGCGACTGCTCAAAACCGATAGCCTTGCAGGCTTGCCCGATAACCCAGACCGGTTTCACCGCCAACTGGATACCGTCGGGCTCGTCAAGCCAAAGCCTGTCTGTATATACTTATGGAGCAGGGTCAACGATATGCAATCACACTTGGACAGAATGGATTGGTGCAGTTGGAGTTTTATATCATACTGATTATACTAATACAACAAATTGTCCTCGTGGTTTTTATGTAGCTCAACAATATGGTGATGTAAGTAAGAAAGGATCTTATGGAAGTTCCTCAAACTATGATTCCACAAAAGGACAAAGAATGTCAGGCGCAGCTGCTGATGCATTGAAAGTTAACGGAATTTATACCATACTTATACCGGAAACAGGAAACTATCGTGTTACATATACTGCGACAACTTTGTCTAATCCAAATACACTAAAAGTAGCCTTGACGGATAATTATGGTGATATTTCATCCACTTTGTTTACCGATGATATTACCACCACAACAACATTTACCCATCTTGTAACAGTTGGAACTGCAGGTACATATAAGATTGCCTTATTGCCCACGCATGGTAGTAGTTCATTAGGTTCAGTATTTATTAAGTATTTCAAGGTAGAGAAAGTTGGTTCCAAATCGTATGTTACCGGTTTCGGTCCGAAGACAGGCATCGCAAGCAGTATCAATGAATATAGCGTTACGGGATTAAGCAGCGGAGTAACATATTATTACAGTGTCAGCAACGGTACGGAGTCGAATGAAGTATCTGTTACCACGCGCGATGCCGCTCCCGCTATTGACTTCTCGCCGACCAAGGCAGTACTTCAGACCGATGTCAACGGAACGGTAAGCACGACCATCAGTCTTGACGGTACTAACATCACGCTCTGCGAGCTGTTGGGTACGATAGGCGGCACTAACGCGGCATACTTCTCCGCCGACCCGAGCGGATTAGTATATAACCAAGTAACAGGCGCCGTAAGCGGCAATCTCGTAATAACCTACCACCCGACCACTACAGGCAAGCATACCGCCACCTATACCATTGACGGCGTAGTGCTCGACCTTGAAGGTCACGCTTGTCCGTCAGGCTTCGGCACACAGGCAACGGCAGCCACGAGTGTAACTTCAAGTTCGGCACAAGCCAACTGGAGTCAGAACACCACGGGTTACTTTATGCTTGCGGAGAACCAGCGTATGAACACCGAGCTGCTTATCAACGGCGGCTTCGAGCAGGACGGTCTTGACTGGGACGGCGTGCCGAATCTCTTTACTCCTTCAAGCGGTTCGACACATAATGAGATTAAGACTGCCTTGAAGCGTTCAGGCACCAACGGTTTGTATGTAACTTACAGCCAAGGCGGTTCGTTCCTGTATATTGGAGAAGGCTCGAGCCTGTTCTCCGGGGCATTCGGCGCCAAGCAGACCCTGCCCGCAGGTACCTACACTATTTCGGCGTATGTACACGGCGTGTCGGGTTCAAGCAGTCTGGCGGCATTCGCCTCAAGCGACTACCATACGATGTATGTGGGATTTGCTGTGGACTATCCGACCAAATCCTATTCCACTTCCCGCAAGGCTGTCGGCACTCCCACAGGTGTGAGAATCAACGGTCAAACCGGTTGGGTGAAAGTTGAAGATACCTTCACATTGAACGAGCCTACAACAGGGTATATCTTCGTTGTCAATTCAACCACTCTGGGTACCAACTTCGCATTGGATGATGTCAGTCTGAAATGCACCGGCGCAGTGGCTGGCAACGCGTTCTCGGAATATCCGATTACGAATGTGAAGAAATACAGTCTGACCGACCTGAAACCAAGTACAAGCTATAGCTACTATGTAGTGAATGCCGACGGTTGCGAGAGTAATATCATCTCGTTCACAACGATATCTTCGGGTGCTGCTGCCGAACTGACGGCAACGCCCAACCCCGTTGAGATAGAAGGTCCTATCGGACAGACGACAAGCAAGACTTTCAACATCTCGGCGGAGAACACCTATTCTGCAATCCTGCTCAGTCTGGCAAGCGACTGCTCTGACGGCAGAATATCGCTCGGTTCGACCTCGCTCGGCGCAAACGGCGGTCTTGTGGTAGTCAACTTCACCCCGCTCTCAACCGACGAACCCGGAACGACCGGCACCTGCACCATCAACGCCACCACGCTCGGAATGGCAAGTTCGCCTTACACCATAACGGTCAACTGGCGTGTGGGCTTTATGAGCGAGGATGCGGAGATAATAGAAGTGGTTGATATAAGCAACTCAACAATGTCGGTTGACCATAACATCGGCATCAGCAAGGAGAACGGCGAAGTGAGGATACAGCTGCAACGCGAGTTGTCGGACGAGGAGATAGAGGAGAACACAGGTGATGAGATCTTCTTCTCGAAGTACTACGAGGCATATATGCATAAGAAAATCCTCGCCATCTATAACCCGACCAACGACACCATCTCGCTGAAGGGCACCTATATATGGCGTTCAAAGGGCAGTTCGGCAGGCGATGAGGCGGCATGGAACCGCGAAACCGCCATCTCGCTGGCAGACAAAGGAAAGTCACCGGGCAAGATAGCGCCACAGGAGGAGATTATCATTTACAACAGCCAGCTAAGCTATTCATGCGAGCAGACTAAAGTGGATATGTCCGACTGGGCAGGCACCAGCGAGCAGGCTATCTACTTTGACGGCGACGATGCCTTCCTGCTTGTCCGCAAGGTTCGCACAGGCGAGAGCGACTACCGAACACCGCCTACACAGTCAGTAGGATGGGTGGACGACAACAACCATGCTTTGGGACATCCCTCACTCACATGGCGTTCCATCGTGGACGATGACGAGACGGAATGGACAATGCTTGACCTTATCGGCGCACGCGCAAAGAACAACATGCCTGACGGTTCCGCCGTTCAGCACTGGTCGTGGAAGAACTGCACAAGCGGTGAAACCGAAACAGGCGATGAGTCAGGCTGGGTAGGCTACGGCTTCGATGTGAACGATGAAGGCTGGTTGAGCAACACCTGCTCGGGTCAGACCACTCCGGGCTATCTGCTCTCCACCAACCGCTGTCTCCTGATCCGCCGCTACGATGTCAAGTCCGGTAACAACGCCGTGGCAGTCAATGTGGGCGATATGTACACCCTCGGAAAGGGCGGTGTGGCAGCCGAATGGAAAGGCGCACATGTGCCGACAAAACCTGCCGACGAGCAGGACGATATCTCCTGCGAGAACTTCTCCTTCCTCGGCGGTTACGACTATGCCGGTTACTACAACGCTTGGACCAACCTGACAAAGGATCAGGATTACAGTTTCACCGGCACACGCCAGTCCGACGGCTCGTACTTGTTTACGGATATGCAGATTCCGCGCTTCTGGTGCAACCTGATCCGTATCGAGGTGCTTGAGCATGTAACAGTCAATGGTGTTGAAGTGGACGACATACGCAAGTATAAAGACTACAAAGTGCCTATCGTAGTTGACGAAGATGCATACACCGACAACGCTAAGTTCTTCGGAACGGGCGATGGCGTAGGTAAAGGTCCTACCTACGGAAGTGGCACCGACCTTAACCTCTCGAAAGACGAATGGCGCACGGCTTGCCAGACCTGCGATGTAGTTATTCGCGACAACTCCAAACTGACCACCAGATCGGGCGGACAAAACGAGTTCCACGAAGTGCAGGTTTATTCCGGTAGTAACCTTATGGTAACACCTAACCTCGGGTTCGAACTCAACTCACTTCAGATGCGCTCTGAAAACGACGAGGTAAGTTATGCAATCTTGAACGACAAGACAGCAACCATCGTTGTAGATACAGTAAGCCATGTTAAGCGTATTGACGACAGTTATTGGTATCCGTTCTCGCTACCGTATAACTGTAAGTTAGCAACCATACACCAACTCAACGGTAAGACAGTAGGTGAGTACGATGTAGCAGATAATGGTTCAGGCGATTGGGTGATACTTGAATATCGCGGCGACTTGCGTCAGGAAGCCAACACCGCTTCTTCATCAGGTGGCAACGATGGTATGTGGTGGCGTGCAGTACCTTATACAGGCACTCTGCAAGCAGGCAAAGCATATTACATAGGTCTTTATACCATCACATCAGGAATAGATAATGGCATAAGTTACAAAGTACCTAAGTCTATAGTATTCCCGCCGATGTCAGGTGCGTTCTACTCAGAGAGTGGCGATGCTGCCAAATCAACTACAGTATATAGTTGGTCGGTTGGTAAAGACACTTCAAAGCCAATCAACCAAGGCTGGAACTTCGTAGGCTCACCTTACATATCTATCTTTGACCCGACAAATGCTAATGTCGGCTCAGATATGGGTGTCAACAAAGCATCGGTAATGCTTATGGGTAAGTATGCAGGTAATGGTGCTCTTGAGTATATTGAAACCGACAAAGTGTTTGTATCAGTGCTTGACAATGTGGCTACTAAACGCTATACGCAGGTTAATGCCGCAACAGCAACTCTGCAACCGTTCAAGGGCTATTTCGTACAAGTAGCACCAACGGCAAGCAATCAGGAGCACTCGCTGACCTTCTCAAAGAACGGTCGCGAACTGAACAAGGCTCCGCGCCGTCAGAACAGCCTGAACAGCAACGCGAGTGCATGGATCGAACTCTGGCTTACCGACTTGGATTCCGAGACAATGAATCACGACAACACCGGTATTCTTGTGAGCGACGACTACACAGCGGAATATGAAGTCGGACACGACCTCGTTAAGATGCTCTCAAAGGCTGACTACCCGCAGATATACACCATCGCTTCAGACAATGGTAAGAACCGTGCTTACAACGCACTGCCTGTTGATTATGCGCAGAACATACCGCTTGGTATTTATGCACCAAAGCAAGGTCAGTTTAGCATCAGTCTCAAAGAGAACTTAAGCGAACTGGAGTATGTAACGGCAGTATGGCTTCTGTATAACGGACAACCTGTGAAGAACCTCTTGTTTGGCGACTATATGATAGATGCTCAAAAGAAAGGTATGATAGAGGGTTATTCCATTGGTATTGATATGGCACATAAAGTACCTACCATTATTGGTGAAGAAACAGATGGAACCGACAATATCACTATCAGCCAACAAGATGGCAAACTCTTTGTTGACGGTGTTGCAGACTGTGCTACCATAACGCTCTACGACATGGTTGGCAAACAGATAAGTTCGGCAAAGGCTTCTGGCGGATATGCTGAATTGGCAGTCCCTGTAGCAGGTTCATACAACATTGTTGTTCGTACAGACAAGAGTGTTAAAACCATTAAAACAGTAGTAAGATAAATTTAGTTTATCGGGGTGTTATAGAGGTTCTAGACACTCTAGTCGCTCTAGATTCTCTAGACGCTCTAGACACTCCGATAACAAAAAAACATAATGATTATGAAAAAATCTTTAGTTATAATTTTGATTGCCCTTTTGAATTGTACGGTTGTTTGGGCCGGTGATAATGTCGAACAAATGGCTGCTACATTAGGAGCAGATGGTCAACCAACCGTTGGCAATAACTTACTGCTGAACATCAAACCAAAAGCCACTACTCAACCTGCAAGTTGGGAAGAACCAACAGGCACTAATGGTGGTAGCCCTATCAGTATCATTGGTGGACAAGTAAAGAAAAACGGCACAAGTGCTTCCGGCGGTGGTTCGGCTATGGGTGCCGGTATAAGCAACTTCAACTCGGGCAGACGCTCAAGCGTTACAAGCGGTGGCACCACCATTTCTGGAGGGGAGAACATTGGCGGTCCGAGAAAAGTAGGTGGCAGACCGGGTGAGGTGCCCGACGAAGAAGCACCTGTCGGTGCAGTGCCATTCGCATTTATGCTCTTGCTTGTTGCAGGATACGGACTTTATAAAAAGTTGATATTTGATAATTGATATCTCTAAGACTTCTAAGTTAGCAAAGCCGTCTAAGACTTCTAAGTTAGCAAAGCGGTCTAAAGCATCTATCAAACAATTAAAAACAAAGACAATGAAAAAACTTTTTCTTTTTCTCGCATCAGCACTGATGGCGGGTATGGTGTTCGCCGAAGGCTCGGAATCAATGGCTAACATAAAAAAACAAACTTATGAGTACGATGACAAGACAACCTATACCGGCGACAACGGTCAGCAATGGGTTGCCGTTGGCGCTATGGATGCCAAAGTTGGCGGATATAACGCCCTCGCCGTCCATTCATCTGTCTCCGGCAACGGCCTGTCAGGTAACCTGACTGCCCAACAGACACAAGACGGCGTGGGAATTGTCAGTTTCTTCGTAAAAGGTGTCGGACCGGCTGCAACAGGTTATGGTGAGCGTACTTTCCGTATTACGGCAGGCTCGAAATCCATTGATCAGAAAATCAATGTGCCGAGTATGAACGCTTCCTACCAAGTGGAGTGCAAGATAGATGTTACGGGCGCAAGTACCTTGGCTGTTACATCGTTACAACAAGTGGCTAACGAGCAGGCAGCCTTCTATATCTATAACCTCACTTGGACTTCCTTCAACGGCAAAACGGATACCCCCACTTTCTCCACCGATGCGCAATATATAGCCAACGGCACCGATACCGTCTATTATTCAGGCGACAACATTACCGTCAGTCTTGCAAGTACATCTGATGGTGCCACCTTCTACTACACCACCAACGGCAGCAACCCCACCACTTCCTCGACCAAAGGCGACAAGATAGCCCTTGCTGTCGGAAAGACATATACAGTAAAAGCCGTTGCCTACACATCCGCTTTGGGACTGAGCGAGGTTGCCACTAAAACCTACAAAGTGCAGAAAGGACTTGTTGTTATCAACGATTGCTCCACCAATAAATGGGAAGGCAGTTACAGCCACGACAAAAGCACTGCCTTTGCAAGTCTGAGCGGTGCGCCTACCTATTCGCTGACAGGCAAAACGACATACACATATTCCGATGGAGTAATACATCCGTGGGGATTGAGCCTTTATGCCAAAAACACCAACAAACAGACGCTTACCGTAAGTTATCAGACAGGAGGTTATGTCAATTCCACTTGGCAGGCTGACGGTGACTGGACGGATATAACCACCATCTCTGATTTCGACAGTTATGGTGCCAAGCGCTTTGAGGTACTCTTGCCCGAATCCATAAAAAACAGCACTGTCCGTTTTCGCTTCCTCTCAAGCGGGTCTGGTGTTCGCATTGATGATATTTGCCTTATATCGGAAATGATAAATCAAACTACAGCACCTACTATTTCACCCGCATCAGGCGAAGTGAAGAAAGGTACAAATGTTACTATTACACCGGCTTCAGGCACTACTTTACATTATATCATCAATGGTGCAGCCGAACAGACCTCAACCAAAGCCGTTGCGGTAACTGTCAACGAGCCTACAGAGATACGGGCATACGCAACACAAAACGGTTATGCACAGAGTGTTACAGTTGTTGCAACATATACGGTTGAAGAGGTGCAACCTGAATTGGCAGCACCCGTCATATCGCCCAACGGGGGCAACTTGCAATGGGGTACTGAAGTAACGATAACGGCAGGTGGTCAGGAAACAATACACTATACCATTGGGTCAGAAAGTGAAAAAACCGCTGTTGGCAGTGTGAAAATAAAACTGACAGACAACTGCACTATCTCTGCATACTCAACACGAAGCGGATATAAGCAGAGTCCTACCGTAAATGCAACATTTACAGTATATAAACCGGTGCTTGCCGATCCGGTATTCTCTATTCAAGGCGGTGAAGTGATGTATGGAACACAAGTAACTATCTCTGTTGAAAATGGTGCATCTATCGTATATACCATCAATGGCGGAAAACAACAAACAGCAACCGGCTCACAGACTATCACAATAACTGAGAATATGACTATTTCTGCTCAGGCTGTTGGCGAAGGATATACAGATAGCAAACAGGTAACTGCTATTTTCACTGTTGTTTATCCTCAAACCGAAGCACCTTCGTTCTCACTTACCGATGGCGAAGTGGAAAGAGGTACGGAACTGAAAATAACAGGTCAGAAAGGCGATAAAATATGGTATAGCCTAAACGAAAGTGAATGGACATTTGCAATAACCGAAGCAACAATCACTATCAACGAAGATATGGAAGTGAAAGCCTACGCCACACGCGACAATCATACAGATAGTGAAATTGTTAGTGCTATATTCATTATTAAAACACCTACTGATTTGGAACAAAGCAATTTGGAACAGGGACTAAGGAACAATGAACAAGGACATGTTCGCAAAGTGTTTGAAAACGGACAAATTCTTATCCTTCTGCCTGACGGACGGAAAGTGAATACAGTGGGCGCAAGAGTGAAATAGAACCCTCATTCCGACGAAGGTATCCCTCATTCCGACGAAGGTCGGAATTTAAAGAAGGAGATAATACTGATTCTAACATCCGGTGGCAAAAATGCCACCGAAGTGCACGAAGAAAATTGTGAATTGTCAGGAGCCGGGGTGTTCCCACTCGCAAAAAATCTGTCAAATCTGTAAAAATCAGTCAAATCTGTGGGAAATCTATCAAATCTGTAAAAATCTGTCAAATCTGTGGGAAATCTATCAAATCTGTGGGAAATAAAAATTGTGAATTGTAAATTGTGAATTGTAAATTGTGAATTGTAAATTGATTAAGCGGGTAATGGTGAAAAAAGGCGTGGTAACAATAAAAGCACCATCCCGCTTAATTTTTCAAAATTTGATTACTTGTGCTTAAATTTAACCCCCTTTTAATTGCGCCACTGAAAATACCCCCATTTTGGATGGCGCAATTAAGGGGGTGTTTATTTTGAGCCAAAATCGGTAGTTTTGCCAAATTTTCAACTCAAATAATATAAGTACTTATCGTGCTTTATACAGTTCTAAAAGGCGGATTTGTCCGTGTCTGCGATAGAGTTCGTTCAAGTCCTTCGACTGTGAGATGTAATCATACAAATCGTTGTAGTTCAAGCAGTTTATTTCATTGCATATTTCAGGAATAGATAGTTCTTGTTTGATAAGTTCTGTAATCTGTTCGTGATAATTGTCCAAGATATGCACATTTTTCGTCTCTTTCTTGCTATCATACCATTTGAACTGTACATCATTTCCTTCAAGATACGACAGCCAGCGTCTGAGCGTAGAGCGGTTGATTTTGTACCTTCGTGCCAATTCACGATAACTGACTCCGAACTCATGTGCTATTTTTATTTTTTCAAGGTCATCGCGAAAATGGTCGGGTATGTTAGGTACATAATCGTCGCGGAATGGTCGCCCGATAAGTATGCCGAGTTTCCTTTTCTCCTCGAGTGCACTTTTAGTGCGTTTGCTTATCAGTTCTCTTTCCAAGTCCGCCACCAGACTAAAGGCGAAACTGAGAACCTTGCTTGTCAGGTCGTCTTTGAATTCGAAGTTCTCTTTCAGACTGATAAGGTGAATCTTTCTTTGCATTAGTTTGCGCAGAATCTCCATTATCATAAACAGTTCGCGTCCCAATCGCGACAACTCGGAGATGATAAGCGTATCGTTCTCACGAATGATTTTCATCACTTCATACAGACTCCGCTTGGTGTAATCCACCGTTCCGCTTACGGCATAATCGGTGCATTGAATGATAGGCTCGGCTGTGTCAGCCCAATGTTGGGTGTTTGCCACTAAATCACGATGAGACGACAGATACTTGTCAATCTCGTTCCTCTGGTTGTCGAAATCCTGTTTATTCGACGACACTCTTAAATAAGTGAAAATCATAATAACTAAGGAATTAAGGTTAATAAAAAAGACAAAATTACTAAATCCTGTCCGATTACTACAAATTTTGTCTTAAAGTTATAACCTTTATCCTAATCTCATATAAAATTATAAAATATATAAAAAATCTAAACCTCATCTAAGGTTTTAATTTAGTGAGGTTTAGAGTTGTTTTGTAGGGTGAGGATTCACCCTCATCCTGACGAAGGTCAGGATCTTATTGTTTCAGCATCTCATTTTCAGATTCCGACCTTCGTCGGAATGAGGGTTTCCTTCGTCGGAATGAGGAATAGAACTGCAATGCAATATCAAATATCAAATATCAAATACCAATTATCATCTCATTTCAACTCCCAAAGTATTTATTTTCCGTCCGTCAGGTAAGAGTATATATATCTGTCCGTTTTCGAAGACTTTGCGAACTTGTCCTTTATCGTTATTTTTTGCTGTTTGTTCCAAAATCTCTTCCAAGCCGGTCGGTGTATCGTCCAAGAGTTCGTAGTCGCTTGTGTTTTTCATACCCGGTCCGCCGAAGTACTTAACGAGCGAGCCATATACTTTAACTCGTCTGCCAACGAGTTCAGCATTATCTTGCAGGTTGAGAGCGTCCTGCACCTCACCCGAAGGTAATGCAACCGCAATAATGTTATTGCCTTCCATATCGTCCGCAATGGCGATGTTGGTTTTGGCATTTATTGTTGCAGCCACTGCCGGCAAGCCGTTCTTTGTAGTAGCACAACCGAGTATATAACCGACAACCCAAGCCTTAATACTGCTGTCGTCGTTGTTTTGGTTGATGACATCAGCGCAACTGAAAGGTGAGTCTTTCGTTCCGCTACCCCCCGCGTCAACTGCCTCTGCCGTAAGACTTACATTTACAACAACTGCCCCTGACGACAAGCGCATCACACCAGCATAATCGCCACTCTCACTTGCGGAGAACACGATGTTCACTTCGCCACCTTCAGCAGGTAATTCTTGCTTATCAATACTGAAGGCATCTGCGCCTTCGGTTAGTTCTATCTTAATCGTTTCGGTTAGGTTTTGTCCTGCAATGGCAAGTTGTTTTTGCGCACTGAAACTGCCTTCGCTTAATACAACTTTGCCAAAATCAACCACAGTCTGACATTCAATTGTCGGAGCGGTCGTTTCCACTTTTTTGTAGAACTGAATGGCAGTCTGCTTTGAAGCATAGTTGGAGAAGTACTTTGCACTACTGTTGTATTGCAGGTAAGTGTTTTCGTAGTTATTTGATTTACAGAGGTATTTTATGTCGCCTTCCGACAGTTCCTCCACCACCCAGTTTGATGAGTATTTGTCGGCAGTATTGTCGGTTGTCAGGCTGTTTTTAGCCGAAGTACAACCTATATATCCGTCTTCAAACGATATCACCCAGTTTGTTCCGCCACCTAAGATGGTATATTCGTAGGCTTCTGTTGTGGTGAGCGTCAGGAGGTCGTCGGCAAAAGTAGCACTGACCGATGGCATATTCGTTCCGTTGAGCGCACCTGCCACTACGCCTTTCTTTTGACAGGCGATGACAATTTTGTCGCCACTTTGCAAGTCATCAAGACTGCTTACAAGGGTGTATTTTGCACCCCATACCATTGCGCTCATAACCGCAAGCGCAAAGAAAAAGAAAAGTTTTTTCATTGTATTATAGTTTTAATAGTTTGATAGATGGCTTAGACCGCTTTGCTAACTTAGAAGTCTTATACCGCTTTGCTAACTTATAGGACTTAGAAATATCAATTATCAAATATCAACTTCTTATAAATTCCGTATCCTACGGCAAGCATAAGCATAAGGGCGAAGGGTATAGCACCTATCGGGTCTTTGTATGGATCGGGGCGGTCGCCGGGTTTGGGTTCTTCAGTACCACTTCCGCCACCACCTAACGCTTTCCTTGGTCCGCCACCGCTCACACTGCTCGGACTTGACGCACCTACATTCGACACACTGCTGCGTCTGCCGGATGAGAAACTGCTTATTCCGCCTGTTGCACCACCACCGGATGAGCCGGTTCCGCCTTTCTTGACTTGACCGCCAATGATACTGATAGAGCCGCCACCATTAGAGCTTGTCGGTTCTTCCCACGAGGTGGAACTTGTAGCACCTTTAGGTTTGATATTCAGCAGTAAGTTTGTGCCAACGGTTGGTTGCTCGCTATCGCCGAGAGTTGTTGCCATCTGCTCAACATTGTCAGTAGCAAAAACTACATTACTCAAAAGAGCAATCAAAATTATTACTAAAGATTTTTTCATAATCGTTATGTTTTTTTGTTATCGGAGTATTCTAGAGCGACTAGAGAATCTAGAGAATCTAGAGCGACTAGATCCTCTAGATACCCCGATAAACTAAATTTATCTTACTACTGTTTTAAGGGTTACACTTTCGCCCTGTGCTTTGACATGTACATTGTATGCACCTGCTACTTTGACGGGCAGTACTATTCTGCCACCGTTGATATCCTTTTGTGAATCATAGAGTTTGCCGGTAGCGTCATATACCCAGAGCGATGCGCCTTGAGGCAGACCGCGCAGAATGATAACGCCTTCGTCAGAACTTATCTTCACACCATCGAGGTTGCTTGTGCCATCGGTCAGTTGTTCTGTAATGTCGGTTGCCACATGCGGTGCCTTCAGTACAACAGTCAGAGCAAAACGCTCGTCGAATTGTCCTTTGGCAGTTGTAAAGGTGTAATCGTCGAAGATGAGGTTGGTTACATCGCCTGTGGTGTAGTCGGTCAGCCAGATATATTCCACTTGACTCAGGTCGGTCTGTTGTGGCAGCGAGAAGGTGTAAGTGCCTGCCGCAGGTGCGATATATCCTACCGGCACGAGAGTAGCGGCAGTGGCTTCGGTAATAGAGTTGAAAGCAATGCGATAGCCGTCCATAAGGGTATAAACCTTCATAAACTCAATGCCGTTGTCAAGAGTCTTTTCTTTGTCCTCCATGTCGAACTTGTCGGAATAGTTGTCTGATATATTCAAACCTGCTTTATCCTCTTTGTCGCCGTTAATGAGCGAGAAGTCGATAATCACTTCGCGCAGTGTGTTGTTTGCCATAAGTGGCTTGCGCAGCACACGGTTGGCAGCATCGAAACTCAATGTACCTGTTGCATTGGCTTGTATGAAGAACGGCCAGAAAGCTTCAAGTTTGTAGTCAGTAGCACGAACATCCACATAGTCGTAGTCGGTCTTGTTAGGAATGGTGAAGTACTTCAGTTTATATCCTTCTTCTGTGTTGAAGTCGTAAGTACCTGTCCAGTGTCCGTTCTCGATATGTTGCACAAGTTCGTAGATGTACATATTCGAGCCGTTGTTGGTAAATGCACTGAAGAACGGGTTGCCCATGAGGTTCCAACCTACATTGTTGGCAGTAACGGTAGGTGGTGTGGCTTCGTATCCGGCTTTGCCGTGTGCTGTAACCGACGGAGCGGCATCTGTCTCGTCAGACCAAGCGCCTGTCAAAAGCGGGAAGCGCAGGATACCTATCGTACGACCCGAACGCGGTTTGACAGCCACTTCATATCCTATGCCTCGTGTGAGGGTTGACTCACCTGTTATCCATTTCCAACTCTTATTACCCTTCGGGTCAAGAACACGCTCCGAGCCGTCGTAGTACTTGATGTTGGCATACCAGTCGTCGCCATTCTCTTCGTTGGTGAGTGCAGATGCCGGTACATCCTTAGGCAAGGCGAGCATATAATACATATTGAAGTCGCCATAGAAATCGTAATATATACCATTGCCGGAAGTGCCCGGACCTACAATACTTCTGCCGTTGGCTACCTTCATTTGTGGCAACAGGAAGGTTGCTTTGTTGTCAAGCCACGAGAAACCGCCACGCAGATACACATTGCGTACATTGATGTCGTTATCGCTTATATTAACTTTTCCACCAGGGTAGATATACAGGTTGTTGAATGTACAAGGGGTGGCTTCATTGGTGGCGGTGGTTACATTGAGCTGTCCGCCGTTACGGACCACTACGTCAATAGGACGTATTGCAAGGTTTCTTGCTTCTTGCGAACTTCCTCCGGCAAGGCTACGCAAATCAATAGTCGTTTTGGCTGATGCCGGTGCACTATTGGTGGATGTTAGAATGAATGGAATGGTCAGTATTGATTGTTTGGCGGTTTCGCCCTCTGTAACTTCGATAACCATTTTCTTCATAGCGTAAGTATTCAGAGTACTCAAGTTCGGGAGACCGGATAATCTGTATATATCCCCGCTAATATTTGACAGAGAAGGCAATTCTACAGCCGTTTCATCTATCTTCACACTTGTAAGCGCAGTGTTTGCCGCACATTTGAGTGCTATTGCCGTTTCGCCCCATTCCATAACACTCAAAGAGGCTTCGGTAATCTCAGTGATTGGCAACATATAGACTTCGTTAACACCGCTTGTGTAAGTACCCCAGTTTGCCGCACCGTAATAACGCAGATATTTGTCGGTTCCGGCATCAAGGGTGTATTTCCATGTTGAGCCGTCAACTGCGGTTGTAACCGCCCATTCGTAACTGCCATTGACTCCATGTGTAACATCTGCAGATATTTCTGTTATTGTAGAGTTATTGTTTACAGTAGTAGTTGTGGTACTACCATATAAAGCTTTGTCGGAGTTACCTGTGAATCGCAGTTTTTCACCGATGACACTATATTGGTCTGCACTACCTATAGTGGTTCTAACAGGCCACAATGAGTAGTTGAGCGCTGAGGGACCTTTGCAAGTCCAGTTGGTCTCATCCACATCAATCAGAACACCTGCCGGTTGGCTTGCGGATTCTATGTTGGCCGGCAGCGCATACCAGTTGGTCCCCTGTTTGACCGCAATAGCGAAGTTGGCCGGGAGATTCCTCACATGCACATTGCGTGACGAATAGTATGCAGTGTTGGTCTGATAAGTCGCAGTAACGAGTACATCCTCAGGTGCGGCTGTGGCTCCGGCGGTAGCGGCACTTGCAGGACTATAATGAACATATATTGTCTGGTCGTCAATGTTTCCGTCTGATCCGGCGGTAACATCTAACGATGTACTTGTTTCGTTGTATTTCACTCGCGAGGAGGAGAACGAAACGCCACTACCGTCAGGAGTGGTAAGCCTTACCGTACTGCTTGGTACGAGGTTGATAGCGTTCAGTGTCAGCGTATTCACCGCCATAATAGTCTTGCCGTTGGTGCCTGTTACATACACTTCCTTGTCTCCGATATTAGATGTGGTATTAGTCAGTGTTACTGTCGGTTCGGGACACCAAGCGAGGTAGTCGGTGAACTGCATCCAAAGGGCGTAGAAGGTCTTGTCGCCACTGTCGGTAGTGGAGATACTGTTCACGCGCGTACCGGAGCATTTAGTCTCCTCAAACCAACCCATAAACACATAATCGGTCTTGGTCACCTCAGGCAGGGTCAGTCCGGTACCGTAGGTATATGAGTTATATGAAGAGGCAATCTCACTGCCGCTATAAGATGCATTATTCTTGTCTTTGTAGGTAACGGTATATGACTTCGGCGTGAAGTTCGGTCGTATAACCACATCATTGGTCGGCATGGTGAAGGTCGCTGTGGTAGAACCGGATGGTATTACACCGCCGCTCACTACCGTCCAACTCGTGAAGTCGTGATACGCGTCGGGTGTGGCGGTGAGGGTAATGGTCTCAGAACCATAGAGTTTTGAGAGTACAGGGCTGTCCCATACGCATACGCCGCCTGTTCCTGATGCCGTGGCAGTTCCGCCGTCCTGCTGATTCACACGGACGGTATATTCCGCCATCGAACAACTCGGATTTGAAGTATAAGTACCTGAAGAGGCGGTACGAAGGAATAACCAAGGATCAATAGTGGTATAGAAACCGAAATAATTTCCGTTGCAACGGAAATTCTTGTTTGTTTCCGAGCTACGACCGTTATTTACTATTGCAAATCTGCCATTGTCATTTTGGGTTATTGTCCATATTGAATACGAATCATCAGGACTATCAACCAAACGCAGACGCATATCGCTGCTTCCTGTAGTACCAGCTGCGGCTGACAGATATTTTTCTGTTGAAACATTCTGAATGGTATAACCGCCCGTTACTGACTTTATATGCCAAATGCACGACTGCTCCGTACAAGTCAGTTTACCGCCTGTTGTAACGGTATAATCAGTTGAGTTTGCTGTAAGTTTTCCGTTGTTGTAAGTGGTAGTCATTACAGGTGCAGTAGTTGCATTGTATGAACCCGTAATTACATAATCTTTATCATTAGTCAGACCTTCACTTTTTCCTACAAGAGTATATTCGTTACTTACCTCAGAATATACCGCATACAAGTCCATGTCAGCCGTCACATTCACGCTGCTTGTGTAGAGTGGTGAAACGGTTGTCACATTGCTGCCTGTTACCTCCGCTGTTGTCCATCCGGCGAAGCGGTAGCCATCGACCGACATATCCCAGTCGAGCGAGAAGGTGCCGTACTGGTCGGTGTTGCTTGCTGTCGGTTGCGATGCCGCACAAGAGGGGTAATGCAGAGTGACGGTGTAGCCGCTGAGAGTCAGGTCGTAATATGTGGTTGCCGAACAGTAAGTGCCGTTCGACTCCACCGAAGCGGTGATTCGTGTCGTGCCGCATTTAGTACCCAATGTGACCTGACCTGACGAATTGACCGTTGCCACATCCGTGTCTGACGAAGAGTAAGCAATTGTCTGACCGGTCGTACCTGTCGCAGGCGAAGATGTGGCGGCATTGGTAAAAGTGGCATCTCCACGCTTCTTGCTCATCGTACCCTTATTGTTCGAGCTGAATGTCAGCGTCGGAGTGGTGGTACAAGCGTCTTCAACAACAATGGTAAAGGGTAATTCAATGCCTCTTGCATAATAGTTTTTGTTGTTATTACTACCTACTTCTTGTTGCCCCAAAATAAAATATGCATCGTATGTACCTACAGTATAACCATAAATTGTTGTAGAGATAGTGCTACCATTAGAATATGTGTCATATAGGTTAGGATCGTCAAAATCTATATTACTTGATAAAGCATCTGTATAAACTTTATTTTTGAAATAAGAACCACCCGGAAAAGAACCCAGATTAGTTGTAAGTGTAAAATTCTTTGACTCCACATCGTCTGCCGGAACTGTAACAGTTGTAGGTGTCATAGATGCTTGAGCGGATGTTGCTTCATACCTGATATAGATGTTGAGATGAACTATTTTGAATTTGTCATCCGCATCCGTTCCGGTAAAAGTAACAGAGCTATTTCCCGCGTCAGATGAGCTCCACCAAGTGTTTTGTGATATGGCACCATTCCCATTGCAGCTCAAATGATTTTGGGCATCATTAGGTGTTGAATTGCCAGTTGCCGGTGAAAATACCACACGATAGACTTTGACACCTGTTGAGCATTGTACCTTAAGATTACTTGTACCATACACGGTCATTGCGTCTGCACCGGCAAAGCCTTTCGACAAGGTAACGGTAACTTTACTGCTTAAGGCTGTAGTTTCGCATGCGTCCCCTGTTCCTGAAGTGCCGGTTTTGGTCCATGTGTTGTTGGCAGTGTGGTCTGTTCCATAAATACCAACTGCTTCATGGATGTAAGTGGTAGCTCCCACATCCTGCACTACGCTCAGTCCCGCAAACAGCAGGAACAGAGCAAGAATTTTGTTGATTGTTTTCATTGTATTATAAATTTTTGTTATTATTCGCTATATTTGGTTATTTGATTGAGTATTTGGTTATTTGGTTATTTTGTTATTTGAGTATTTGAGCAACTGCTCAACTATTCAACTCCACCCTCATCCCGGACTTGTTTCTGCCCTCATCCCGCACTTTTACGATCGTTCGGAGCGAAGCGGAGATAAGAACTTGTTTCGGGATCTCCCCTTGTCCCATTTAGAGATTCTGACTTTCGTCAGAATGAGGATATCAACTCCACACTTCCATAACTTTACAACTTTACAACACATTGGATTGATAAAAATCTTTCAATTATTTGCAAAAACGGGAATTTTGTCGTATCTTTGCGAAAAATATCGCATAAATCATTGCGAAAATTTTCGCTGCGAACTTTTTCGCAATCTAAAACCTGTTGATTATGAACGCATTTAAGTTTGGTACCATCGTTGGCGGTGAGTTCTTTACCGACCGGAAAAGAGAACTTGAGACTATCAAGTACAAGCTTGACAGTGAGAATCACATCATCCTTATCAGTCCCCGCCGATACGGCAAAAGCAGTCTTGTCAAACAATGTCTTACGGAAACGAAAAAGAATTTCCTTTGGCTTGACCTGCAGAATGTGCTGTCGGCAAGTGATCTGGCGACACAACTGCTTAAAAAACTGCTCAAAACTTTTACCTACGAGCGACTCAAATACGAACTTTCACATTTCCGTATCGTTCCCACTTTCAGCACCAATGCCATGACCAACGACTGGCAGGTCAGTTTCAACCTTTCCGCCGATTCAGCGGTTATTCTTGAGGATGTAATGCAACTGATGCAAAAAATGGCTACTGATAAACAACATTTAGTTGTTGTATTCGATGAGTTTCAGGAGATACGCAAGATAGACAGGAACCTCGACCGTCAACTTCGCTCAATAATGCAGCACCAACAGCATATCAACTACATCTTTATGGGTAGTCAGGAAAGTATGATGCACGAGATTTTTGAGCAGAAGAAATCACCATTCTATCATTTCGGCTCACTTATGAAACTCGACAAGATACCTTACGATGATTTTTACAGTTTCATCTTCGGCCGTCTGCCGGCTGTTCGTCTGAAAGAGGACATCGTCCGTAATATCCTTTCTTTCACTCATTGCCACCCGTATTATACCCAACAACTTGCCTCTCAAGTTTGGGAAAAAATAGTGTATGAGAAAATGCAGGAAAATGTAGTCGAAAAAGCCATTTCGGAAGTGGTGCAAACCCACGATTTGGATTATGAGCGTCTTTGGAACAATTTCAACCGTACCGACCGCAGTATTCTCAGGCAGTTGGCGCAAGATGAAAATCCGATGCAGGACTATTCTGTCGCCCCAAGCACCACTTTCAGTTCGCTCAAACGCTTGTCGCAAAACGGCATAGTGGTAAAAACAACCGCTTACGAACTTGAAGACCCGTTTTTCAAACAGTGGATAAAACAACAGTAGTACCATTGTGAAAATAGTATTCTTCCCATTGTGAAAATTTTCGCTGCGAACTTTTTCGCAATAATGCAAATCTCTGACAGACTGCCTGTTGCAGTCTGTTTTTTATCAATCCAACATGTCAAATATCGCTTCTTTATCTCCCACAGATTTAGCAGATTTTTACAGAATTTGACAGATTTCTGTCCCGTCTGTTTTATTCTGTCCCGTCTGTGGGTTATAAAATATCGTTTTTCTTTGTCAACTGAGAATTGGAGATAAAGGAGATTCTTTCTCAGATTTCTCTGTTTTCTCTGTTTTCTCTGTTGACTGTCTTGTACCTCAGGGCAGAGCCAACTGCCCTAAGGCTTTCTTGGTACGCAAGTCTCTGTGCTTGCGGTTTCATTTCTCACAGCGCAGCGGTCTAACTTCCCACAGCTTAGCGGTCCACATATAACCTCATACTGATTTGCACATAAAAAAGCAACAACATCTTTCGACATTGTTGCTTATAAATTAGGAATACCGGTTAGTTAACTGTTATCGGCTAAAGAGATTTTTTAATTTTAATAATTTTTGACTAAACAAGAATAATTTTATTCAACTTTATTATCCGCATCAAACGGCAGTTCTTCGGGCGGATTGGTGAAGTCTATTGCCCGTTTGTTAGAAATAACCGTATCACCGAGTTCCTGTTCCAACCGCTCACGCGCCACATACGCCACATCACCTCCCCGATGAGCCACATTGGCATTTTCTGTGAATCCCTGCGGGTTCTCACGACGCGAGAGTTCTGTTGCGGCAGCCTCTGCAAGACCATTGAGCATCAACTCCACATTGGTCATGTTGTCACGAAGACTCTCTTTGCGCAATCCCTTGTGCTGTTTGTACTCACGGGCGGTCATCCCACTCCAAGTCTTGTAGATAATGTCGGTCAGTGAAGCGAAGTCTCTGCTCTCTTCCATCCCGCCGCGTTTCCACTCATCCGTCAGGTTCTTGCGTATCTCAATGGTCTTGATGCGTTGGTTAATCCATGCCTCTGAATAACCGAGCCGCTGATAATCTTTTATTGCCTGCTCTATGCTCTGTTCGGGGTCTTGCAACTGTTCAAGCCGTTTCCTGCCTACCTCAGCAAGCCATAACTTAAACGGCTCGGCACGCTTGCTCGGAACGGACTGAATCAACCGTAATAACTGCTCAGTTGTTGCCACATCAGTCATGTAACTCTTGCCGTCGGATGAGGGTAATTTCAGTTGTCCCATATTTTGGGACAACTCACTGCCTTCGGCTGCGAGTTTGGTTTTCAGCGCATTCCAATACTTTCTTGGACGCGGACTTTCGGTTAACACTTCGATGACATCAACCACGGAGAAGAAGTACTGCTCCCGTTCGTCATCCCATACATAGCGTATCTGTTTGCCTTCAAACAGTTTCAGTTTGTTTTGCTCTGCCATAACAATATGAATTATTTTAAGCAAAATTACGAAAAACTATTGAATTACGCAAATAAAACCGCTATAAATCATCCTTTTTTATAAGCAAATCAGTATGTCAAATATCGCTTCTTTGTTCACTAATTTTTTTAGTTTAATTCTTATCTCCGCTTCGCTCCGAACGATCGTAAACGTGCGCTTAATTAGTGAACCTTCTTATATTCACAAAGGGAGCAAAGTTTTTTGTTAGCTTTGTTTACTTTGCGAACAATAAATTAGTGAACCTTTTTGTACCTCAGGGCAGAGCCAACTGCCCTAAGGCTATTTAACTTACTCCGATATCACCGCCCAAATCGCATAATATGTCGCGCCGGTGGCTGTCTTCGTGCCGCCGCCTGTGAAGATATGCGACTTGTTGGCATCGCTTACCGAACCGTCCGCCGCCAAGTAACTCGATGCTATCCAGCCGAGCAGTTTGTAGTGCGTGGTATGGCAAGCCGTCTCACCCTCGCTGTCGTCGGTCAGTGCCGGCACGGTATATTGGCAACCCTCACGGGTGATATAGTACTTGCCCGACTCGTCTGCAACACCGCCATTGGCTGCGGAGGTGCCGTCATGCATACGGTCGTAGTACTTGTCCACCTTCGCCGTCCATGTGGCTGTTACCGTCACATTCGATGCCGGCATGGTGAACTGGTTGCTCGTCACCGTCACATCGTTGTTTTCAGCGTCTTTCACCACCCATGCGTCGAAGGTATGACCCGACAGTGTGTAGCCGTTCGTCTGTAGCGTCACTGTCGCACCCGCTTCATACGGACTGCTTGCATCGCTTGTCGAGCCTGTTGCGGTGCAAGAGCCTGTGCCGCTACCGCCCGCGTAGGTCACGGTATATACATCGTCGGTGGTGATGCTACCTGAGGCAATCAAGGCGCCGCACTGTGGAGAGGTGTAGGTCGCGCGTACCTTATAAGTATAGGTGGTCGAAGCCGTCAGACCCGTCTTGTTCACCGGCGAAGTGGCTGCCGTCCATGCACCGCCGTTCCAGCTTACCTCATAACCCGTTGCGTTTGCCACATCAGACCATGTGAGCGTTGCCGTGTAAGCCGTATTGGTCGCCGTCACCACAGGAGCTGCTACGTTGTTAGCACAGCACGAGGTGCGGTAACTAACCGTGCTACCGGCGGTGACGTTATAGAAGTAAGCAGGACTACCTCCCGTGAAGCTGCTTATATCATACCACCTGAGATTGGTCAGATTGACACGCAGTTCCCTGTCTTCATTACTTGGATTGCGTATTGTACCATCGTCATTCAGTTGTACCGTCTGCGAGGAGGTGGACATATTGAAACTATTTGAGTTCATTGGTGTCAGATAACGTGTCGTTGCCTCCGTACTTGCTACGACCAAAGCACTTGCTGAACCTGATAGAGTGAAGTAGATAGGAGTGTTTGTCGAAGGGTCGTTTGTCGTATATCCCCAACCGCTATTTGTATTGTTATATAGATAATACCTTTCGCCATTGTTCTCTCCACCAATTACGTATGTCGCACTTGTGCTGAAAGCGTCATCCTCCAACTGCGTATATGTGTATCCCGGCACACCGTCTGCCCAGACGGCATAGAAGGTCTTGTTGTTGTCATCCTCCAACTCGTCTGACGTTACCAAATGGTCTTCGGGGTCGGTGTTGTTGTCGGAGGTAGTCCAGCCCACGAACACGTAATGTTGCGACTCGCAGTCGTCCGTTCCGGGAGTGGTGTTGCTCAGCGTCGGGAAGACGATAGCCGTACCGGCTACATCCTGCAGCGCGTAGTCGTCGAGGTCGGTGCCGTTGCCGTCGTGGATGTTATCAACGAAGGTGGCGGTCGGTTTCGTGCGCACCGTCACATAGCATACGGCGTAGGTGGTGTTTGTCACTGTCGAGGTGGCGGTTATCGTTGCCGTGCCCACTGCCACGAAACTAACCACACCAGCCGCTGTTACCGATGCCACACCGCTTGCCGACGATGACCATGTAACTCCGTCATCCGCACCGGTAGGACTTACGCTCGTTACCTCAAGAGTTACTGCCGCATCGCCCACATACTTGTTCAAGGTCGTGTAGTTGAGGTTGATTTCCTCCACGGCGGTCTTGCTCCAAACGGCATACAGAGTCATATCGCCCGTTACGCCCGTGATGCTTGCGCCTGCTGCGTATGCCACCGCACCGCTCGTCGTCTCTGCCCAACCATCGAAGGTATAGGTAGCACGACTTGGCTCTGTCGAAGACAGCGTACCTGAACCCGTCGATTGCAGCACGCTCGTCGGACTCGGTAAGTTCGTTACAGCATCCTCTGTGTTCTTGTTGTAAGTAATCGTGTACGAGGGCGCGCAAGTAGTTACATAATCCGACATACTCGACGAACCCGGAACAACAAGACTGATGTCATCTATACGGCTGTTGCCTGAAGCAGTATTTGAGAATGAAAGCGCGAAGTTAGCAACAGCTGGTGACTGGCTGATCGTAATGGTATATGTGTAGGTGCCTGAACTTACACTCGGGTCGCCTATTGTCACTCCGCTTGTCCCACTTGATACACTTATATTACTATTATTACTCTTGTAAGACAATGTTAATTCCGTTTGTCCGCCGGTCGGAATACCTGTAACAGCGAACACACCTGAAGTTTTTCCGATTAGTAATTCAGGTGAAGCGGCTCCGCCTGAATACTGTTGCTGACTACCACCATATACCTTTGTGTCAGAACCGCCATTCGTGCAAGCGTATGTTACGCTTCCGCTGTTATATACCGTCGTTCCCGTATGGTCGTAAGCCGTTGAACCGCTTGGCACATCAGTATCACTATATCCGCTGAAGTCTTCCGCCCACATCGTCTGTCCTGCCAACGCATTGCTGCTGCTGGTAGCGAACACGGCGTAATAGGTCTGCGCGGAGGTGATTCCTGTCGGACCCGCTACGGTGAACAGGTCATCGTAATATGAGGCTTCCTCTTCCGTGGCACCGGAGTTGTGCGTACTCCAGCCCGCGAACACCTTCGTACCCGAACAGCCCGCAGGCACACTCGGCTCGTCCGGCAGCGATTCAATATCTCCGCCTGAATAGACGAAGGTCAAGCCTTCAACCGTCCCTATACCCGTCAACGCACTACGGTTTACCATCCAAGTGATATTCACATGTGTATCTTCTGTAAAGGTCGGAGTGAGCGTCAGCGTGCCGGTAGCACCTGCCGAGACGGTGACGGTGAATGTCTGTGCGGTGGTCTTAGGCAGTGTGCTTGCCACTGTGGGCGAGATGGTTGCCGTACCTGTTGTCAGTCCGGTTGCAGTGAAGTCGGTCAAGGTGTAGTGCGAAGCCGGAGTGAGTGTTACCGACAACTCCACATCTGAGCAGGTCTTCACCGTGCTGCCGCTTGTCACTGCCGAGCCACTCTTTGTCACAGCCACCGTGCCGCCCGTCGGCGCAGCCGTGAACGTCGGCGTCACACTCGTCCCGCAATCCGAACAAGTCAATGTATAACCTTTGTAGGTAAGAGTACTAGCTGTTACTACTACATCCTCTAAGAAGAAACGCTGATTACCTGAACTCGTGTAGAAAGTTATGGTAATATCGTCCGTTATGGATGTGATTGCTACTGTATAACTGGTAAATAAACCTTTCACCAGCGTAACAGAACTCTTATCTAAAGTACAATTGGAAGCACTTAGGCTTAATGTGGTTCCTTCACTACTACCATCCCATGCTCCTGCTTTAAAGGTCAGGGTTCCTGATGTGGCACGTCCGCAGTCGATATCTGGAGTCTCTGCAGAACCACCACTAGAACCAGTTCCTAGTTTGAGACACTTATCCGCTGCTTTAGCACTAGAAAGATACCAAGTACTAGATATTCCATTTGGCACGTCTGTATTGGCAATAGAGCCACTCCAACCGTCGCTATTACCACCGGTTCCAGTACAGGTGTTGAAATCTTCCGAGAATACAGTACTTGTCCCCGTACCCTCCGTTGCATACACCGCATAGAAACTTGTTGCTCCTTCGATAGCAGGTGAGCCGGCAACATCGGTGAACAACAGACTGGTGCCGTGTGTGTAACTCGTCTCATCCGTCCAGCCGACAAACACCTTCTCGCAAGCACTGCCATCCGGATTGGTCGGCAGTGTCGTCACCTTACTGCCATACGCCACACTCGTCGTCGGACTACCATCCGTCGTTATATTTCCCGCAGCTGTTCCTCCTGCATACCATGTGACAGCGTAGTTCACTAACGTAAATGTTGCCGCAATCGTTGCATCGTCGTCAAGGATATAAGTGTCGCCGCTCGTGAAAGCTGAACCGTTGACGGTTAATGAAGCCAACTCATAGTGGCTATCCGGCGTCGCCGTGATAGTCAATATCGTACGGTGAGCCAAACCCGCAGTGGTCGCGGTCTTCGACTGCGAAGAACTATTCACATCCGTATAGGCTATCGTTATAGTACCATTAGTAGGTGTCGTAATCGTTGCCGTATGCGTCAGCATACCGGAAGATGTTGTCACTGTATAAAATTCGCAGTTATCATTTACACCTGAAGTTGTTCCAGTCGAGTGTGTCGTTGTCGGAATAACAGTGATGTCACCCGTAACCACATATTGTTGGAATGCCGTCGAAGCAGTAATGGCAATCGAAGCCTGTTCACTATTAGTGGTTGTTTTATAGATAGATTTACTGCCGCTCCAAGCATAGTTATTAGCTATATGCCAAGCCAGCATATTATTATAAGTGGGAGTTTCAGTAACATAGAAATTATCCGTTCCCGGAACCAAGGCAGGTGTTTGGTTCTGATTATGATCGGACTTACCAATTCTATAGTACGGAGTGCTCCAATTCAATACAGAGTTGTCAAAATAAATCTTCTTTCCGCTTGTTTGATTGGCAGAAGGATAAGTAACACTGACAATAGCCTTGTTCGACCAGTCGGAATAATCAATCGTGAATACATAATCCCCTGCCATAACAGAAGTGATGCCGCAATTGTAATTTGTGCTATTTAGCCACCAATTACTGCAATCACTTGATGTCATTGACCCCTCACTTGATAACCCCCACCAATAACTCGTTGATTGGTCGGTTATCTTAAATCCATAGCCGGTATTTGCCGCAAGAGGAACGGTAATAGTACCTGTGTTAGTGCCTGTGTTAGTTAGGTAATAGTCGTTCCAATCGCTTAGTGTTGCACCATTGTTGATGTGTATGTATATCCTCATCGTAAATGATACTTTGTCGCTTTCTGTTCCGGTTGTGGAGCAGTATGAACCTTGTGGCGATACGAGTGGCGTACAACTAACCTTATAAGTATTACCAACCACGACATTTGAACTACTGAATGAAGTGGAAACATCAGAGCCGGAAGATGTTGTTGCTACATCGGTATGTGTTATTTCAGTATCGTTATTATCGTAAAGCGTAAAGCGATAAGATGTTGCATTTGCATTCTTGCTTGCATCAGGCAGTGTCGCAATAAGCGTCCCGCCAGACTGGGTCAAATTAATGGAACCTTTAATTTGAGCAGCGGGATTTGTGTTTTTACAAAAAAATCATAATTAAAAGGAGATGTTGTCTGTTTTTTCAAGAAAACTTTACAAAATCACAATATTTTTTCAAAAAAAAATTATATCTTTGCATAACATAAGCGCATTTGATAAAAACGATGAAATGCTTCGGCTATATATGTTGTTTTCTTGCCCTACTAACAAAGGCATCTTTTCTTTGTGCGCAGATAAATAGCGGATGTGATGTTGACGGAGATTCACCAAAAGAGGAAAGAATAGAACAACTATTACAGACTTTTGAAACAGCAACCGACAAAAAGCTTAAATACGAAACTGCCGACACTTTGATGGCGGTTTACTATCAAAACGGCTATTTGGAATCGCCTTTGACATTCAATAACTCCACATCGGCGGATTCAGTGTTGATGCTTGTTTATTTTCATTCCGCTTGGTATTTCTTCTGTAATGAGAAATGGCAATCCGCCATTGATTATTCGGTCAAATCGCTTCCCTTCGTTCAAAATACGGGCGATTCGGTTTTGTTGTCGGATGTGTATCATCTTCAAGGTCTTAACTGTTTCCGTCTTGGAGATTTTGACAAGTCTACGGAAGCCTTCAAACGCACTTACGATATTGATAAACACAGAGGTGATGCGAGCGATATGAGTAACACGCTTAATTGTATTGCAGGTACATATATAGCAAACAAACAGCCGGAACTTGCCGAACCGTTCATACTCGAAGCGATAAGACTTAATTCCACAATAGATGAGCCTGAACGCATGTCCGTCTATCTCGGTATGGCATCGGAAACATATCATCTGCTCGGCGATGACGACAAGGCGCGACAGTATGCCCTTAAAGGCTTGGACATAGAGCGGAAACTCGGTCGTAAAGGTCAAACGGGCAAACGCCTCTCTCAACTTGCATCGGCATATATAGGGCTGGGACTGATGCAGGATGCAGAATCGGCACTTGCTGAAGCATTGCCTTTGCTTAAAGAAGCGGATATGATTCATTCAGCGGGTATATGCGAAAACCAACTCGGCGACATCTTTATGAAGCAGAACAACCCGAAAGATGCAGTAAGGCATTATCAATCAGCCGCCGACATATTCTTTAATCAAGGGGACATCTACAATGAATCACGGTCAAGATACGGACTGTATGAGGCTTTGAAAAATGCGGACTTGAAGCAGGCTCTTGAAAATTTAGAGAGATATAATCTGTTGAAGGACAGTATATACACAATAGAAACGAATGAGAAAATCAGCAAATATAACGCTCAATATCAGAACGATTTGCTTGCAGTCAGAAATCGGAATATGCACCAAAAAACAAACACATATATTGTGTTGGGATTGTTGCTTTTCATTATTGTTGCACTTACTGTTACTATTGTCCTATTAATTATAAGGCATAAGCACAAGGAAGAAAAGCAGTCAATGAATCTGCAGATTGCACATTTGCAGGAAAAGAACGAGCAACTGCAGACTTGGTATAAGAATGCCATAATAAACAGCAACAAGCCCGCTGAAGCCCTTTCGGAAGGCGAACAACAATTTCTTACCAAAGTTATTGAACTCGCAAACAGACAGATGTCCGAAGGAAAGGTAGATGCAGACGCTGTTGCCCGACATCTCGGATTGAGTCCGTTCCAACTCCGCAACCGTCTGATGGATATGGCAGGAATGACTCCGAGAGAGTTTTTACTTAACATTAGAATGCAGAAAGCTATTCATCTACTTGATACACAGCGTAATATGTCAGTTTTGGAAGTGGCGTACGAATGTGGCTATGCTGACGGCAGCAACTTTGTACACGCCTTTCGCAAACAATATGGACTTTCGCCAACCGAATATCGCAAACGCTTGACCCATAATAATATATCACAATAACCCTAAAAACAGTAATCTTATGAAAAAGTTTTTACCTTTTATTAAATCATTAGCCGTTATGGCAATGATTATTCTTATGCCTGTCAGTATGACGGCGCAAGTAACTTATGCTTCCGGAACCTGCGGTAAGGATGGCAGCAGTAATGTCAAGTGGAAAATTTCAGGTACAGGCGGTACAAACCTCACCCTTACTATCTATGGGCAGGGCGAAATGGAAGACTATAATGGTTATCCATCCCAACCATGGCAGAAAGCATATACAAGTGATTACACTGTCAGACTTATGACCCGTGTAACATCCGTTGTCGTTGAAGAAGGCATTACGACAATTGGCAGTTATTCTTTTGCAGGGCAAGATTATGTAACTAAAATAACACTTGGCGAAGATGTTCGTGAGATTCATAATAATGCGATGTGTAGCAACGATATTTTGGAAACAGTATATTTTCCTGCTAACAATTATGTTACCGAAATCTCTGACTTGGGAATATTTCATAACTGCCACAAATTGAGTCAATTGTATGGCAAGAATATTATTGACGGCGGTTTGTATTCTGCTGACGGTAAGATTTTATATGCCTTCCCACCGGCATACCCGGGCGGAGTGGCAAGAATAGCGGAAAGTTGCGAGGAATTGTGTATAAATAGTTTCAACAACAGCCAATTGAATACGATATATCTGCCTAAATTTCTATGGAATATGGGATATGATGCGTTCTCATATTACACCGGTTTAACCGATATATATGCTGATATGGAGATAATGCCAACCTACCAACTCCGTATATTTTCACCACAGGATGGTTGGTCAAAGAGTCAAACGACCGTTCATGTGCATCACAGCACCTACGAGGCTTTCCTTGCCGATCCGGAATGGGAAGGGTTTAAGATTGTTGCCGATCTTGACCCTGATTTTGAAGGACAGTGCGGCGATAACATCAATTATAGCTTTGAGCCCTCAAACGGCACTCTTACTCTAACAGGTACCGGCGATATGTGGACTTTTACCTCTTCTAAACCTGCACCTTGGACAGGCTGGAGCAAGTGGGCTGACAAATACGATGTGGACATAAAAGAGCTGATCATAGGCGAAGGCATTACATCAGTCAGCAATTCTGCATTCCTTTTCAATTACCATCTGAGTAAAGTTTCCTTCCCGAGTACCCTGCTCAGCATAGGCGGCGGAGCTTTTGAATGGTGCGATATACAAAGTGTAACCTTGCCCGCCAGCCTGCAAATGATAGGTGCTTCAGCATTCTATCGCAATGAAAATCTGTATTCCGTTGCTTTTGGCGAAAGCACCGATTTGCTCATTTATGAAGATGCTTTTAATATGACTTCCATACACGATATCTACGCACCTTGGACAGACCGCGGATACATACCGGCAGTGGCTGAAGCCACCTTCGGCGATATCGTCGCTAATCAAACCAAACTGCATATCAAATCAGGTACGCGCGACATCTATCTTAGTCGGAATGTATGGAAAGATATGATTATCGTGGAAGATTTGGACGGCACTGTCATCGGTGAAGTAAGGATCGACCAAAAGAACGCCACAAAAATCATCCGTAACGGACAGGTTATCATCATCCGCGGCGAAGAAGAGTTCAATGTTATCGGCAAAGAAATAAAGTAATATATACTATCGTATATAGAAAAGCGAAAAATGCGATTTTATCTATTTTCGTATGCAATTTGGCATAGTTATTGGCATATTTGCATACGAAAATAGATATTATTGTGAAGAAGAGTATGAAAAAAGTATTCCGACATATTCTGAAAACTGTCGCTTGGTTGTTGATTATAGTTGCCATATTGTTGGTTATTGCAGGTATCTTCTATGGATACACCGAATATAAAGCCTTCTATGAGCGACAAGACGAGTACTATGCACTTCAACCGCACCGGGAAGCACTTGAAAACAAGTTAGACAACCTCAAAGAACTCAAGCAAACGGCAGTTGAAACCAATAATGCTGATTCTATTGAACTTTCCGAACAGATTTCGCTGATTGCCAACTCCGAAGAATATATTAGTCTTTTTGGGCAACCCGAACCACCACGCGGTTTCTCGCTTGCTTGGTTGGTAAGTAATTTCGTTTTTATTCTTTCTTTGCTGCCACTAACGATAGGTATTGTTATCCTAATCGCTATTTTGAACAAGAAAAGTAAAAAATGAGATGAGGCTGCCTAACCAAACTTGTTAGACAGCCTCGCCTCTTTTGTTTTCTCGGAATTACTTACGCAGACCGAGTTCTTTTACGATAGCACGATAGCGTTCGATGTCGCGCTCTTTCAAATAGTCAAGCATACGACGGCGTTTACCTACCAAGCGGGTGAGCGCACGCTCTGTACCAAAGTCTTTCTTATTGACTCTAAGGTGCTCTGTCAAATGTTGAATACGGAAAGTAAAGAGTGCTATCTGGCTTTCAGCACTACCGGTGTTTTTGGCATCTTTGCCATATTTAGCAAAGAGTTCTGCCTTCTTTTCAGATGTCAAATACATGACTAAAAAAATTATTTGAGTGAAACAATAAGAACCATGTGCAATTTGGAAATCAACACATTGTTCCATTTAGCGTTGCAAATTTACAATTTTTTTTTGAATTTTCCAAAAAATGTTTTATTGTTTTAGTTTTGGTATCAATTTATGGCACGAGCACTAATCTTAGGCCAATGAAATTGCTACTATAAGTCGGACTATAGCAATAACGATATGAGACTCTGTTTTTTGTTGCACCGGCGAAGAAGCATCCTCCGCGTACAACTCTGCTTACCGCACTTTGCGGACCGATAGGGTCGGTTTGTGGGGACGCTATATATGGTGCATACCAATCCTGACACCATTTATGGGGGTCAGAATGAAAAGTACAATTGCTTTGAGTGGGTGGTTTGATTATTAGGGAGTTAGGAGATATGGGTTCAAAAAGAAAAGTACAATTTGCTTGGATTTGCTTGGATTGGACTGTGCAACAACGGCGGCTTCGGTCGCCTTTTTTTGTGCCTTATTTGTGCATTACTTGGCACGGACTTGGCATCGGCTTGTACAGGGCTTTACAGGTCGTCAGAACGGCTCTCTGCTGGCGTGGTTATGGTTGGCGATTCGGTGAGTTCTAACTATGGCAACAATACGCACACATCAGACAAACAACGCGACACAACGACCAACCGCAAAACGCTGTTTAAGCGACATTTAAGCCGTGTTTAAGCGGTATTGATAGGACTTTGTTGCGGACATGGTTTATAGAGCGAGAAAAGGCGGCATTGACAAGCCAAGATTGACCGTTGCGGTCGTTGTTTGCGGGGCTGATTTTAGTCGTCAAGATTGGCTGCAGCACCCCACTTTTCGGGGTGGTTTTACTCCTTATATATTATATATGGATATGCCTGTCGGAGAAAAATCCTGATGGGCGTTTTTTTTGCCCTGTAAAAAGAAAAATACACGAGTTAGGGCGGAGTTAGGGCATAAAGTAGGGCATAAATGAGGGGGTTGAAAGGGGGGTATTACCAAAAAATCGGGCAAAAATGGCGTTTTTTGTGTTATTAACCTACCTTTATTCCACGATTGGCAGGGGTTTATTTCCTTGTTGTTGCAGGGTGTTTTTGTGGTAAGTGGTTATAATATAGTAATTTGCGCGTTTTTGGCATGAAAAAACGCGCTTTTTTGTGTATTTGTGGAGTTTTAGGTGGGGGCTGAGGCTATATATTAGGTGCTGTATTGGACGAAAAAAAGCAGCCAAGATTGGCTGCTGCGGTCGGTTGGTTGCGGTTGGGTTAGATAGAGGTCGCGCATAAATGCGCTCGGCAAAGACGCTATGGTTACTCAAGGCGAATGACACCGATGACGAGGGCGATGCCGGTTATCTCGGATTTGGGTACGTCAAAGGGTGGATAGTTAGGGTTGTCGGAGACGAGGCGTAGGGCGTCGGCGGTTTCGCTTTGCATGAGGCGTTTGCAGAGTAGTCCTTGTTCGCGTGTGGCGATGACGTGGCATTTGTTCCACTGTATGAAGGAACTGTCGTGGAGTATGGTGCAGGCTACGACATCTCCGCTGTTATATTTAGGGTACATGCTTGATCCGCTGATTTCTATCATAAAGTCCACCCGGTTATAGCGGAACTTGGGTACGATGTAGTATTCTTTGACGTCGGCTTCTTGTATGGCAAAGGTGTCGTTACCAAAGCCTGCGACGGCTGTTGGTGTGACGAGCGGTATGAGTTTGGCGTCTGCAAGGGGCAAGTTGGCAGGTTGTTGCTCATTTTGAGCACTTGTAGTTGTCGGCACTGTCTCGGCACTGTCTCGGCTTGGCGTTGGCTTTTCGGATTTTTTTCCGATAGGTTTTCCGTTTGGTACATTTTGAGGTACATATCTATCACCTTCACCTGTCAATAACCATATACGGTTATACTTTGGAAACACAGCAAGAATGCGACTTATCAAGTCATCTTTGAACTTGATAGTTTTACCGCGCTGTATATCGTACAACTTACTTGCAGGGTAGTCTATCCGTTCGGAAAACTGTTTAACATCAAGCCCTAAATCACTCAAAATAGTCCTTAAAACCTCTTGTGTAGCCATAAAAAATCAAGTTTTTTGATAAAAAGTTGGATTTTTTTCCGATTTTATTTTGTAGTTCGGAAAATTATCCGTATCTTTGCAGCGGATTTCCAAATGTAAAGTGGCGACAAAAGTACAAAAAATAATTGAGATAAACAAGAAATTGGTTTCGAAAATGGAAAATGCAAGCAGAAAGATATTAGTTCCTTCGGGTTTGAAGATGTTGATGCATCGTGAGCTGGGTTATAGTCGTCCGACGATAAACAGGGCTTTGGACGGTGCAGATGATACGCATGTGGCTCGTGAGATTAGGAGTTATGCTTTGGAGCATGGTGGTGCTGAGGTGGTGCCGGTGCGCTGGGAGCAGGTGGACGGTAAGACTTGGGTGAGAAAACAATAATCATCAATTATAAACAACTTTAATACTGCGCTAACGGTTACGGGCGAGAGATATGAAACAGATGACAGAACAAGAGTGCCGCAATTTTGTGTTAAGCGGTTTTATTCCGACAAGCAACGAGGATATTGCAGATATTCAGGATTGCTTTAATCATCAGAGTGTGGATTTTCAGATTGGTCTGCTGATAGACCCTGAGACTCACCAGAACGCTGAGCGTCTGATGCGTGCGTGTCTGCATTGCGAGCAGGATGTGAATGATATGGTTAAGTATGCGGCTGAGATTGCAAAGCGTCTGACTTTGCGCCGTCAATATACGGAGCATATTGCCCGGCTTGAGGCAAAGATACGCGATATGCGCGAGTTTATTGAGCAGACGGGGGAAGAGGATTTGCGATTTGGTGATTTTCTTAAGTAATGGAGGGCGGAGAAATGAAGATATATATTTTGGATTATCATTTCTTTGATAGCATTTCAAAGACAGAGATGTATTTCACCAGATACTACACCTCAAGGAAAAGTCTGAATGAGCGTATTAGAGGATTTGCGAGTGCGATAAGTCCGATACACTATGAGGTAAAAGAAGTCGAAACAGAAAAGTAATAACCAATAAAACGATAAGACAATGGAAACAAAGTGTGTAAAAATGGAATTTGATTGTGTTCATGACCAAGCGGCGGGTACGATGACCTGCAAGTGGCTTGGCGGCAGGGTTCAGATTGTGGTTGATTGGAAGCACGAGTGCGGTGTGGTTTTGGTCAACGGCGATGTGAAGCGTCAGTTCAGCCTTGTGGGGCTGTCGGTTCAGGAGTTTATGCGCATCGAGGAGCAGACGGCTGAGGCAGCGGCGCAGTTGGCTGTGTTTAATCAGGAGGATGCGGCATAGAAGCCGGTCGTTGAATAGGTTTAACTTAAATACGATATGATTATGGCAAAGACAAAGAAGGGTGTTATCCGTATAGGAGACACGATGGAGATTGAGGCGACAGAGGCAGAGGTTAGGAAGGCTGTTGCTGAGTTGCGCGGGCGTTCGCGCGATGATAAGGAGCGCAAGGAGCGGAAGGCGGATCCGGCTAAGCCCGAATAGAATTCGGGCGGAATGGACGGAGGGCTACCACACCTACTTTGAGCAGCCAAGATTGGCTGCTGCGTTTAGGGCGAAAGCGGCAGTTGACAGCGCGGCGAGTAGCCACCCCTTGAACCGCAGAGGTTAGACCGGAGCGATACCGGCAAGGGGACTAAGAAATACACCATAGAATTATGTATCAGTATATAGACGGAAATTTGGCGATAAGCGTGAACGACTGGACGGCAGCCGGTTTGACTTATGCGCAGTTTAATCATGACAGTAAGTCGGGTTATTTGCAGATTGCGCGTCGTGGTATTAAGGGTAACACGTTGATATGGTTTGATAGTATTAAGCGTCCGGAGCGTATGCGTGCGATAGAGGCTGTGTTAGGTAAGGCTCATGCTGAGCGTTCGGGTATTTATTCGGTAGTTATGTCGGCTTCTGCTCGTGCGTTTTTCAGCGGTTATGTGAAGGCGGATGGTAGTCGTTTGGATGCTCGTCAGATAAATGAATATACGATGAAGGCGAGTTTGTTTGAGGCTATGCGTAGTGGTTTGGAGAAGCAGCAGTCGGTTCGTGCTGCTGCGGGCAAGCGTTTGCAGAAGGGTGAGTGGCTGAAACAGATGTTGGTATGGTGGCAGCGTGAGTGCGAGAATGAGGGTGGTTCGGCTTATGGTGTGGTTCGTTCTTATACTAATACTCGTAGTCTTGAAAGGGCTTTTCAGCAGTTTTTAAGTGAGGGTTACGGTTCGTTGATACATAAGGGTATTGGTAGTGATAATGCTCGTAAGGTGAGTCGCAGTCTGAAGAACCTGTTGGTTGCGTTGTACAGGATGAATGATAAGCCTTTTGCGAGTCGTGTGTTGGAGTTGTACCGTGAGTTTATGAGTGGCACAAC
>JAFVAX010000030.1 GCA_017480285.1 Paludibacteraceae bacterium
CAACGCATTCGTAATGCGTGGGTCCCCGGTTCGAGTCCGGGTAGTGGCTCAACAAATAAGCATCCGCCAACTGGCGGATGCTTATTTGTTTTTAATACCTTATAGTATGCAGCCTACGCATTTACTTTACCTCTTGACCTTGCACAGTGTAGGTCTTGTCGCCACGGAGAATGAGGCACTGACCGTCACGGAAGATCTTGGTGCTCTGTACCTTATCGCTTTGTACATTCTCAATACCTGTTTCTAATTTTATTCAATTCTTGTTTAAGTATGTCGTAAAGATAAACGGCACTTTGGTAATACAAACCAGTGCGCTCATCTTCCAATTTGCGAAATGTATTGGAAGTATAGAGTGTATGCATAGCCGTCGGAATATCGTATCCGTAGTCCTCTAATAGCATCTGCACAACGGTAGTAGTTGCTCTGTTATATAATCCAATGTATCATAGGCATGTTCGCCCACCTCTTGTCGTGGTGATATGTTCGGGTCGTGCCATGGCGTGAGTTCTTTTTCCCAATCGCTTATCGGTATTCCTACGAAGATAAACGGCAGATTAACAGTCTTTTGAATGGTGTCTATCTGAGTATCTAAAGTCTCGTTTTCGTGCTCACCAACCGGCTGAATAAGCAATATGCGTGGCTTATCTTCGGCATAAACAATACACTCTTTTCCTGCTATGTTGTAGATTGATTTCATACTTAACGCGTAATCGAATTCTCATTTCGCTTCTTTTTCGTCTTTCTTTGTGTAAAGCCATGCGACTACTGCACCGCTGATATTATGCCACACGCTGAAGATAGCACCCGGGATAGTCGCCATAGGATAAGCGGCAAAATGCATCACTGCCAACGAGGTTGCCAAACCGGAGTTCTGCATGCCCACCTCAATGGAGATAGCCCGTTTCTTAGGTTCTGACAGTCCTAACAATCGCCCAATCAGATAACCTAATCCCAATCCAAAGAGGTTGTGAAGCATAACAACGAGGATAATCAAGAGTCCGCCTGTCAAGAGTTTGGAGGCATTGGCAGAAATGACGATGGCGACCGTGAAGGCAATCGCCACTGACGAGAAAGCCGGAAGATAGTCTGTGGCTTTTTCTGTGAACTTAGGCCACAGGCTCTTAATAATCAAGCCAAATGCGATAGGCAGGATAACTACCCAAAGGATACTCAGTAGCATACCTGCTACATCCACCTGAATGCTCTTTCCCGCAAGTGCCCAAGTGAGCAAGGGTGTGAGTAGTGGAGCGAGTAGGGTGGAAACACCTGTCATTCCGACCGACAATGCCACATCGCCTTTTGCAAGATAGGTAATAACATTCGATGCCGTGCCACCAGGGCAGCAACCGACCAACACCACGCCAAGTGCCAAAGCCTCGTCTATTTGAAAGATTTTTGTCAGTCCCCAAGCCAACAACGGCATGATGGTGAACTGCGCCAGGCAGCCGATGAGCATATCTTTCGGCCGGCTGAATACTATTTTGAAATCCGTCAGGTTCAGTGTCAGCCCCATACCGAACATTATCACGCCCAACAGGTAGTTGATGGTCTTCATGGGAATTGTTTGCAGCACTTGGGGAAATACCAACGACAACAAGGCTCCTGCTAACACCAACAGAGCCATGTATTTAGATATGTAATGACAGATTTGCTTTAGCATAATTTAATTCTTTTCGCTAATAATCATAAACATGACGGCGGCGATACAAATGACGATACCGGCAATGATATTCAGCGTCAGTGGTTCGGAAAAGACCAAGGTGCCGATTAAGATTGCGGTTACGGGTTCAAATGCTCCTAAGACGGAGGTTTTTGTCGGACCTATCATGCGCGTAGAGATGGCTATCGTCAGCATCGCTATCATCGTCGGGAAGATAGCCAAGCCGATAAGATTGAGCACCTTCGAGGTGGTGTCTATGCCTTGCAATACGGGCGTTCCGTCAATAAGTAGATACGCGAGAAACGCTATCGCACCCACCACTAAGGCATAGAAAGTCAGTTGGTGTTCGGATATATGTCGTATTCGTTGTGAGCGGTTGACGATAACCAAATAGACAGCATAACTCAATGCCGACATTGCCGCCAATACGATGCCGAGCCAATGTATCTGAACTCCAGCCGATGGCCAACTGAGCAAAACCACTCCCACTATCGTGGCCAGAATACTTACCCATATTTGCCATTTGGGATAAACGCGCAGGCAGACCATGATAAGTGCCACAAAGACAGGATACAGATAAACGAATGTCGTTGCCAAGCCCGAAGGGATAAAACGATATGACTCAAACAAGAATACGCTACTTGAAGCGAATAGGCAGCCAAGCACTATCAGTAGCCTCAGTTCACGAACATTGACGCGAAACGACTCATGCCGACACAGCATCCAGACGCCTAATATCGCCACCGAGATGGCATAGCGGAAAAAAAGCATCGACAGCACCGGCACACCGCCATCTAACAGCGGTTTGCCAAACAGCGGATTCAGTCCGTAAGACGCACCGGCTAAGATGCCTACTGTAAAGCCGATAATTGTATTTCGAATATTCTGAGTCATATCAAAGATTGAGCAAAATTATCAAATGCATCAATCGGAATAGGTCTGAAACTGCGGACAAGAGTGATGATATCTACTTGACGGATAAGCAAGTATGTGTAATCTTCAAGGCAGACTGTGATGTTGCAGAAATCGTCATAATTCCATCGTTGTTCAACGATGGTATGACCTTCTGCTAATCTGTCAGAAATCAGATAGAAGGAATGAATACATACATGCCAGTCCTTGAAAGCGACTTTTTCTACATATAACTGTTCTCCATCTATAAAGACTATCTCGCTTTTCACAAGTTTGCCCTCTGGCATAATCCTTTTTGGCTTCTTTTGCTTCTTATAGATGATGATGGCTACAATAACGGCTACCAAAACTAAAGCCAACAGAAAAAACAAGACTTCTGTCATACTATTTAGTCGATAACGACGGCAGTGCCGGAGATTGAAATCATTATCATGCCGTTGGCTTGTCCCATAGTCTCGTAGCCGAAGCTGACTCCCACTATGGCATTGGCACCCATCTTCCGGGCCCGCTCGCGCATCTCTTTCTCGGCTGTCTCGCGTCCTTCGAGCATAGCCTTTTCATAACTGTCGGTACGTCCTCCGAAGAAATCACGCAGCGAGGCTCCAAAATCTTTGAGGAAATTCATTCCGAAGATAACCTCTCCTGAGACAAGACCTTTATATTCCCTTATACAGTGACCTTCAATAGTCGGTGTGGTGGTAATTATCATACTATAATCGGTTTGATAATTATTATATACATTCTACTCCATATACACTTTGCCGCTGCCCCATGCTTTGCCGACACTGTCTCCAAGTGCGCGATAGCATACGCCGGCTGCATCGAAGACGATGGGTTTGAGTTTGGTGAGGTCAACCTTGCCGTCTGTGAGGATACTCTCATCAGCACTTTGGTTGATAACTTCGCCAATAAGCATCCCGTCTTCAAAACTTACCACGCGACATTCGAGAGTTAGTGGGTACTCGTTGATAATCGGTGCGTTGACATTAGGTGATGGCGTGATGGTGAAACCGGCACGTGCCACTTTGTCGGGTACATCGTTGCCACTTACGATGCCGAAATAGTCGGATTCAGCCACAGTGCGCTCGTCAGCGAAACTGATGGTGAAGGCGCCCGTTTTTTGAAGGTTGTCGGTAGTCTTGTGTGGTGAGAGGCTGATGACGATTTGGTTATAATCCAATTGCCCTGCCCATGCTGCCATCATCACATCGGGGTTCTTTTTTTCGTCCCATGTGGCAATCATCACACAGGGTTGCGGAGTGGTAACAAGAGAATGCTGTACTCCGAAGTTCTTGCGACCTGCTACTTCATTGATTTCTTGTTTCATACTGTTGTTTTGATTTGAATTGTCGGTTGTTTTACTGCAAGCAACAAGCATCGCTAATGCAAGCAGTGAGAAAAATAAATGTTTCATATTTAGCAATTAGTTTTATTGATTATGTTTTCTTGTCTTACTTGATGTGTTTCAACTGAAATATACTTATTTATTGCAAAATAATTTCTCTCCAGCGATTGGGTATGGCTACATTGTCCATTTCAATGGCAGACTTAAAGAGTGGGGCTATCTGTTCGTCAGTAAAACCTGCAATACCACAGCCTATGCGGGTTACAAGAAACAATTTTTCTGGATGTTGGTTGGCATAAGTGATAAAATCGTCCACATACGGACGGATGGTATCGATGCCTCCTTGCATTGTCGGTATGGCATAACACTGCCCTGTCGGTCCGACTCCGACACCCCATTGCGCACCAAAAAGTTTGTAGGCAATATGTGCTGCTCCACCGCCGTGAAATCCGGCAAGGTTACTGCCAAACACAAATACTTCGTTTGGTTGCAACGAGGTGATATAATCAGGTGTTACTCGTTGTGTCATAATGATTTGAGTTGATATGGAAAGAATTGGCAACTTATAGTTTATTCACTAAATCCTGAATCTTTTGCTTGGTTGCTTCGGTTTTTTGTTCGTCAATCTTAGCCGTTACCACACCGGTGTTCTCAGCGTGCCAATAGTTGCAGATGTCGCGGAATTCGGCAGTAGCACCATCATACACACCGGGCGAATATGACGAGCAGAGCATTGCCATTTTCTTAACTTTAGCGGGTGCATTGACGCAATACATACGCTGTATTGGAGCTTGAACTTGTGCACAGAGGGTGAAGTAGTATATAGGTGCAGCAATAACCAACGCTTCGGCTTCTGCCATAAGTGGGTAAAGTTCTTGCATATCGTCTTTTTGAATGCATGCGCCATTGCCCTTGCCGTGGCAGTATTCGCATGCCAGACAGCCGGCTATATGTTTTCTGGCTAAATTGACAACTGTTACCTTATGACCAGCAGCCTCGGCTGCTGTTTTGTACTCTTCTGTCATCCAAGCGGTGTTACCTTTGGCTCTTGGTGAGCCTTGAAGAATTAAAATGTTCATTATGTTTATTGATATTTTGATTTTTTTATGAAATCGCCGTTGGAGCGGCGATTTTTGGGTGTTTTTTCGCCGTTGGAGCGGCGATTTTGCTGTAATTGTTTTTTAAGCTATATGTGCGGTATAACCGATGCTATTTATGGCGGCTATGACGGCTTCGTCGGTAACACTGCCTTCAAGAGTGGCTGTACCGGAAGCAAGGTCAACTGTTACATTTTGTGCGCCTTGCAAGTTTTGAAGGGCTTTTTCGACATTGGCACGACAGTGGTTGCACATCATGCCTTCTACTTTGAAAACTCGTTTTTCCATAATCTTATTTTTTGTTTTTGTTAGATTCTGACCTTCGTCAGAATGAGGGGTTAGATTCTGACCTTCGTCAGAATGAGGGGTTAGATTCTGACCTTCGTCAGAATGAGGGGTTAGATTCTGACCTTCGTCAGAATGAGGATTTGCGTCAGAATGAGGGGTTTTGTTTGGTAAAAATCTCGTTATTAGTGCATAAAGTAGCAAGCATAGCAGAGTTATGCTACAAATGACATTGAACAGTGCCGGCGAATGATGACAACAAGTTTTGGTTTGTACAATATGCGAGAGGAACCACTCTGCGGGCAGACAATAGTCGATTATAAGTCCTGCACCAATGGCACCTAATGTTATACTAATCAGGTAGAGCCATAGTGTTTTTCTGCCAAGCACTTTGCGAATAACGAGTATTGATGCCATGTTCGATGCCGGTCCTGCCATAAGCATAACAAGTGCCGCCCCCGGGGTTATACCTTTGAGCATCAGAGCAGCGGCTATAGGAATAGAGCCTGTGGCGCAAACATACATAGGAATAGAAATCAATAGTACAACAAGCATACTGAGGAGTGGTGTTCCGGCATAACGAAGGAAAAAGTCGTCAGGCACAAACACTGTTATCAGTCCGGCAATAATAAGCCCTAACACCAACCAACGCCCGATGTCTTGCACCATATCAACATATCCGTATTTGAGTGCATCAATCAATTTTTGAGTGAATGAGAGTCTCGGCGTTTCCGTTGTTTTATTCTGCTTTTGATAGTTTTGTTTGCAGTTTTCAGTTGTTTCCGTTTTTTCAGATAAATTAACTATTTGTCCGCCAATAAGTCCGGTCAGCAAAGCCGCCAGAACACGCGTTACAGCGAACGGAACACCGAGCAGTGATACAGTTGCAAGAATAGAGTCAATGCCTGTCTGTGGTGTTGCAATGAGGAATGCTGTTGTAGCGCCTTTAGACGCACCTTCTTTGCGAAGCGACATAGCCGTCGGGATAACGCCACACGAACAAAGTGGTAGAGGAATACCTAAGAGTGTAGCCCAAAGGACAGAGCGAAAATCGTTGCCTGCAAGATAATGCCTATAGACAGATGCCGGTACAAAAGAATGCAACAGTCCGGCGAAGCCAAAGCCCAAAAGCAGGTATGGCGACATCTCGTTTATAAGCGACCATATTTCATTCATACTTTTGAATTCTATTTATTTTGCTTTTTAGCCCATTCAAACAAGGCTTTCGGCAGGTGGCAATATCCGTCGGGGTGCTTTGTAAGATAGTCTTGATGATACTCGTCGGCAGGATAGAAATGTTTGAGTGGCTCAAGTTCAACTGCCAATGGTTCGGTATATTTCGCTTGCTGTTTTGCAAACACTTTTTTAAGAACGGGCAGTTGCTCTTCACTTGTGTAATAAACCCCAGTACGATAGCGTGTTCCGACATCGTGTCCTTGTTTGTTTAGCGACAGCGGGTCAATGGCTGCGAAAAACATATCGGTCAGAAACTCAAGGCTTACTACACTCTCATCGAACACGACAAGGACTGTTTCTGCATATCCCGTTTTGTCGGTATAGACTTGCTCGTAAGTCGGGTGGGGTATTAGTGGGCTACCGTTAGCAAAACCCGTTTGTGTTAGTTTAACGCCCTTTATTTGTTTGAAGAAATGTTCGGTTCCCCAAAAGCATCCGCCTGCAAAATATATTTCACTCATAATTTTATCAATTTTACACAAATTTACGATTTTTTTTGCAAAAATGAAAAAAAATATATACTTTTGTATAATTTTTGTAAAGAATATATTAAAGTTTCAAAGATTGTATGTTTATTCAAAAATTCAAAAGATTCAAAATATGAAAAGTATCAAATTATCGCTGTTTTTTTGCTTGTTAATAAGTATAGTGCTTGTTTCGTGCTGCAAGACTAACAATTCTGATACGGATGCTGACGGTTCTGAAGGTTTTGTGAATGTAACAGATGTTGTTCCTGATGTTATACTTGAAATTCGGTATTTCGGCACATACAATTTTGTAGGTACCCGCATTGACGGATATGAACAGCCGGTGGCACTACTGACAAAAGAGGCAGCCGACTCATTGAAGGCTGTAAGCAATGATGTTGTGAAGCAAGGTTATCGCTTGAAGATTTACGATGCTTATCGTCCGCAACGGGCTGTTGATCATTTTGTTCGTTGGTCGCACAACCCTCAGGACACCTGTATGAAACGCTATTTTTATCCGATGCTCGACAAACCTGTTTTGTTTGAGCAGGACTATATAATGGCAAAATCAGGTCATACCCGTGGTTCGACTGTTGATTTGACGCTTTTTGATATGCAGACGGAAAAAGAGTTGGACATGGGTGGCACCTTCGATTGGTTCGGCATAGAATCGCATCCTTCGTATTGTGGCACCAACCCCGACCCAAGGCTCTATCCGGAAATAGGCAAATATACGGGTGATGGTTCGGGCTTGACTAAGCAGCAATACGAAAATCGTATGACGCTTCGCAGTGCAATGCTTCGGCATGGCTTCAAGCCGCTTGATTCGGAATGGTGGCATTTCACCCTAAAAAATGAGCCATATCCTGACACTTATTTCGATTTCCCTGTAAGGCAACTATAATATGAATTATTAACTCTAAATTCCACATACTATGTTACATTATGAAGAGGAAGCAGCAAGATGCCTGCTTTGTGTGAATGCCCCTTGTGGCGAGAAAGTGGCTCGTGCTATTCGTGCCCTCCGTTTTGACAACCTTTGGACTGCTATAGAACTGTTCAATCAATTGACTGACGAGGAGTTAAAGAGCAGCGAAGAGGCTTGTATCCATTACGACAAACCCATTCGCATTGCCGAACTGAAGAAAAATATACAAAATGCTCCTAAAATACAGGATGCGGAAAAACTGCCTTCGCTTGAGATAAACTTCTGCGACATGGTATGTGAGAACCCGTTTTTCTTGGCAAGTTCTGCCGTATGTACGAATTATGATATGGTGGCTCGCGCTTTTGAAGCAGGCTGGGCTGGTGTGTTCTACAAGACTATCACCAAAGCTGAGATTCGTGAGGTATCACCGCGTTTTGACGCTGTGCGCAAAGAGGGCACGCCGTTTGTCGGGTTCCGCAATATGGAGCAACTGAGCGAGAACCCATACGAGATGGACTTTGATATCTTACACCGTTTGAAAGTCAATTACCCTACAAAGCGTGTTGTTGCGTCAATTATGGGTCAGACCGAAGAGGAGTGGATTGAACTTGCAAAGATGGCTGAGAGGGCAGGTTGCGATGCAGTAGAACTGAACTTCTCGTGTCCGCAGATGCGCTTGACGGGGCTTGGTAGCGATATTGGTCAGAACTCCGAACTGATTCTTTTCTACACTTCATACATAAAAAAGGCAGTCAGTATTCCTGTTATCCCGAAGATGACTCCTAATGTAATGAGTATGACCGGTCCGGCACTTGCTTGCTTCTATGCAGGTGCAAACGGCATAAGTGCCATCAATACAATAAAATCAATCACAATGAGCCGCGATGCCGAGGTAAGCGAGAAAAAGACGGTGAGCGGCTATTCGGGCAAAGCTGTCAAACCTATTGCACTGCGTATGATTTACGAGATGACCGGCAATCCGCTTCTGCATAAAGCCGGCATTGAGAAACACATGGACATAAGTGGTATAGGTGGTATTGAGACTTGGCGCGATGCACTTGAGTTTATTCAACTCGGTTGCCGCAATGTGCAGGTATGTACCGCTGTTATGCAATATGGCTACAGGATAATCGACGACCTTATTCTCGGTTTGCAACATTATATGCAAGAGCGTGGGATTGTGGAACTGAAGAAGTTGGTAGGTGAGGAATTGAAAAACATCGTTTTGCCCCACGATTTGGACCGTGAGACGATGGTGTTCCCGAAAATTGATCGCGAGAAATGTATAGGTTGCGGACGCTGCCATGTGTCATGTATGGACGGTGGTCATCAGGCTATTGAGTTTGGTGAGGACCGCAAGCCAAAGATAATAGGTAAGAAATGTGTGGGTTGCCACTTGTGTCGTTTGGTATGTCCGACAGGCGCTATCGGTATGGCAAATCGTATGAACAAACCAAAAGCGTAGCGATTCATTATACATATATAAAAAATAAGAATCCAAACAAATATGAAAGCATTAAAAACTAAACAAGGAAGGCTTATTGTAGCCATCCTTGCTCTTTTCGCTTTATTTTTTATTCCAAATAAGGCTCTTGCGAACGACTATTTGGAGAAAGAGGATCATTACAAAGCCTATCCTACAGGAGCAGATCGTATCCATTTCATTCTGCCTGTATGGGCGTATGGAAAGAGCTACGATTTCTATATAGAAGGCTCAAGCACCATCTGGTATCAAAAAAAAGGTAGCGACACTAAAACCACCTTTGCCAACTTCTGCTCTGACCCGTATGATGAGAACGAGAAAGACTCTGACAAAGGTACGGCATACGTGAAGTTGTACAGCGGAATGGGTGATATCATCGTTACCTCAATGGCGAACGGTGTCAACTATCAGATACACGACAACGGCGAGTGGTCAAACAAGATGATTGTTACGCAAAAAGAGGCGGACGACAACGACCATGTTACCTTTCTTGAACTTGACTGGTATCCGCCTATAACCCTTAAGAACGACACCTTCAATGTAGGTATAACAGTGTCGATACGCTGGTCGAAGTCAAAAAATGAGTGGTACAATTATACTTGGACTCTTCAGAGAAACCTGACTTATCAGGACAATACTATCGTGCCACAGTTACACACACCATACCTCTACACCTTCAACGAGAAAGGCGTGGCGGGCTATGGTTATGCCGCCGTGCCATATATGGTGTTTCAAGAACCTGTGAGCTACTACACATCGTTCAATCCGACAGAGGTGGTGAGCAAAGATGTTGACCGTTCGGGTACCATATATGTCCCAACGACTGACACCGTGCAGAAACAACTTACTGCCACATTCAAGGTGATACGCAATGCAGAGACAAAATCAACTATGGATGTAACCACTACGGCTGTGGATATCCTGCCATATCACCGTATATATAACTTTTCCGCTATAACAGAAAAAGACAGTACCGGAACTTACACAGGTCAGAATATCCTTCGTTGGTCAATCAAGAATCCGTTTTTGAAAGACATCCTTGATGGCGACTATTTCGAAATTCAACGTGCTCTTCAAAGCGACTTCAGTGATGCACAGCGTATCAATATAGTGCAGTTGAAGCGCGACTCGGTGGGCGTTTATACCTATCCTGACAACGATCGTAGTTCTTGGACGGGCAACGCTCAAACTCAAAATGTGGTGTATGACGACAGATACATAAGTGTATCTGACCCGCATTATACGCTTTACGATGCTAATAATGAGCCGTTGGCAGAATTGAGCGTAAAACTGATGTCAAACCATGTTATGTTGCCTTCAGTACCTATTTACTATCGTATCCGACGAGCCTCGTCATCAGTATGGGGATGGAATAATGAATTCGTACATACAGCCACTGTGCAGAATATGAACTATTTGGCACCGCTTGCTCAAGAGCAGGAACCATACACCAAAGATGCAGACTACGAGAACAACCGCAAAGTTAATTTCCGTTTCAAAATAGATAATAAAGAACCCGACGGAGCATTTATCGACAAGAACGAATGTACATTGTCGTGCTATGTAAACAAAGTGTTCAAAGAGACACTTGTTGATGTTAAAATCAATTATTTGATGGAATATGTCAATGCCAACAAAGTTAATCCGGAGGGTTCTACCTGTTTCCGTGTGGAAAGAGTGATGGCACTGTGTTCCAAGATTGGACTTATCTGACTGCCGGTACATATAAATTCCCTATGAACAGTACCGTGCAGATAAAGAATACTGACGGCTACTGCTACAATGCTAATGAGGAAACAAGACATACATTGACCGGCAACACGGTAATCACTTGTTCAACAACACCTTTTGCTCATGGAGCATCGCTTTTTGAAGCGAAATTTGAAGTGCAGTCGTCAAACACGATAGCCTCCATTACTACCGACGATTCCGAGTATGTGGATGTTTATGTAAGGTATATAGTACAAGGCGATGTTGAAAGTCCCGAAGACGGTACAACATACTCCGTTGTTAAAGACGGCAAGAGTTTCACCCAAGGCAGATACTTACTTTCAGGCTGGTATCAATTCCCCAAAGACAGTCGTATCTGTATCTACAACAATGAAAACGGAAATTACGAATGGACTTTCCAAATGGAGTTTATCCTCACTGAGTCTTGTGAGATAACCATTTCAGCCTACCCGCAAAGTGGCAAACGGAAAATAGATGCCGAAATGACCAAGGCTTCACAATCACAAGTTGATGAAGACATTGCACGAGAGATTAACAGTTTGTTATACACCGTCAAAGACAGCCTTATCAAACTCTTGCCCAAGAGTGTTAATCCTGATGATTTTGGTCGTTGTATGTGGGACAAGACAGCACAACTCATCCTTCGTCGCACTATTGAGGAAACAGGGCAGACTATGGAGTTTATTATCCCGCAAGACAGCATACGCCGTCAGGCAGACGGTTCGTGGATAGCCACCTACAGCGACATTGCCGCTCAAGGCTGCTCTCATTATAAATACTCGGTGCGTATCGACCAGTCGCGCTCTGACTTGCATGTGCAAGACTCTGTTTATCTGCGTCCGATAGAGCTAACTGGTCCGTCGCTTTATTTCGACGAGGCTGCCGAGATAAGTAACTTCTCAGCCACACAAGGCGATGCAACAACAGCAATGAAATCGGGTGTGTTGCTACTTTGGGAAGCAAGCAATAATGCCGTGGATGAGTTTGTACTCTTGCGTAAAACAAAGGAAAGCGATACTGCTGCAGATACTGTCTATCGTGGCATCGATAATAGTTATCTTGATATGAGTTCTGTGCCGAACAAACACTACGAATACATCATTGAGGCACATTATACCTGCAACGGTAAGACAACAGTCAATTCGGCTACTGCAGAAGGTTGGCGTACGCCGTATGGCGAGATAAGCGGTATCATTCTTATGCCTGACAACTCAGGTATGGCAGGTGTTACCGTGGCTCTACAAGACGGCAATGGCAATATCTTGCGCACTATGACAACCGATGCTTCAGGAGCATATAAGTTTGATAGTTTGGAATATGTGGCTTTAGAGTGCGAAAAGGCGAAAGTTAATATAACCTATTCATCTAATTTCAGTATCTGGGCACCTGAAAATCAAACACAGTTCCGTGTGTTGGATGCCAACGGCAATACTTTGGAAGATTGGAACAACAAAGATGAGGGTACATACGAATATAAGTTAGGTTCAATCATTGAAGTCAAATCCGTACTCTCCGAAGTAACAAGTGCCATTAACTCTTTAACTGTCAGCGGACATTTCTCTATCGACTGCCACTATGACCGCACAAAAAGCGGGTCAAACTACAAATACAGTTTCAGCGTTACTGCCGGAGAGCCGACACCGTGTGAATGTGAAAATCTATCGCAGTCAAGTTTTGTTGTTGTACCGACTCATCAATATGGCACTTTCTCGTTCAACAACACCTCTGCCGGTTCGGCAAGTGTTTGGTTGTCGCAAAACAGTGCTGTGGCTTCGGGTATTGACTTTATGAACACCTCTTCTACAAGACTGACGGGTAGGGTATTATATAAAAACAGTACTATTCCGGTTAGTGGTGCTATGTTCCTCTTAAATGGAGATACGGTCAAACGCAGTGGCACTCCTTTGACAACCGGCATTGACGGTAATTTCGAATTGATTTTGCCTCTGCGACAGCCTTGCCGCTTGCAAGTGTTCAAACCCGGACACACATTCGAGGGCGATGGTATTCTGCGTGTTGAAGATGACAAAGAGGAGTTTGCCCTTACCAAACCTCTGGATGCAGTAAGATTCTACGACAAGACTAAGGTCAGACTTGTAGGTCGTGTTGCCGGTGGTAACGACCAGCGCGACTTGCCTCGTGCTTTCGGATTAGGTAACAATAACCTTGGCGACAACTTGCAACTCGTTCTCCAACTCGAAGGCGACAACACAGCACAGATAGTGCACGACCCTGACGACCTTACCCGCGACACTATCCAACAAACAACCCAACATATAGTGTATCAGCCAATTATGGCTGATAGCACTATCGTTGGCACTACCCACACTCTACTTGAGAAAAAGCGCATCACCATTCACCCCGACCCGAAAACGGGTGAGTTCGCTGTTGATTTGTTCCCGGTAAAATATAAGGTTGTGCAAGCAACAGCCACCGGCTATGCCACCTTGTTCGGTTCAGGACAAGGCTCTGAGACTTTTGATCTTACCAATGCTCCTCTGACAGAGTATATCGGCAGGTGCAACAAGACGGCAGAACAGATAACTGTTGAACAACGGAACAATAGCGACAACACATCGTCTGTCTATAAGTACCCTTATAGTGGCGGTATTGCTTCACAGGGTGGACTATTAGACGGCGACTCTATACACTACAATGCCGTCTATGACCGCATCTATCATGCGCCGGTAGTTGTTTCACTCAAACAAGTGCTGTACGGTCTTGAGAAAGCCGGCTTTGGTGAGGAGGATATGGAAGTAAGCAGCTTGAACCTTGCAAACATTCAGAAAGTGAGTCTCTACGAGAAACAGGCCGATGGTACGGTTAATTACTTGTTAGGGCATCCGGTGTTTATCGCTAACCGCAAGTATCAGTTCATAGCGCAAGCCTTTGAGCGTTATTACTACAACAACGACCTTCTGTCGGGCAAAGTGGATGAAGTGCCACAGCGTGGCGGTAGCGTCAGGATACACAACGGTCTTAAATCTGCAACCACATATCAAGACTATACTCTTGACAGTAAAGGTCAGAACAAGTCGGTAATGCTCGAAGTAACGGATATCGATACCGAGAATAGTGGAGAAAAAGCTTTGCGTACCGTCAGTACCGCCCTTCAAGTGGAAGACAACTATGTCGAGACCGAAGTATTCCAAGCCTTTGTGAGCGGAACAGACATACAGAACGGCGACTTGACTTCTACCGAGAGCGAGGTAGTGCTGCTCGATATCGTCCGCGACCCGGGAGGCAATGGATCGTCGGCTTGGGTGGAAAGCGGAACGACCTACAACTTCGCCTATACGGAGAGTTATGATTGGAAAATTGGTATCGAACTTACACCTAAATACGGCGTAAGTATCTCGCAAGACATAGGTGCTGTGGCTGCACCCGAAGGAGCCGGCTCATACTTAGGCTCAACCTACGAGAGTAGCCGACAACTTAGTTTCACTCTGCCTATAACACACGAGTGGAAATGGGGATATAAATATACATACTCTTTCACTACCACCGAGCGTATCTCAACAAGTAGCGGCAAAGCGAAAGACAATGTTAGTAGCAACGCCGATGTGTTCCTCGGCACAACGGTCAGTCAGTTGGCAGGAAAAGCCAAGACGGTGAGCATCATCAGCGACAGTATGTACATTGCCCGTCAGCCTGCTTTCAATGCAGGGTTGATGAAATTGCTCGGTCAAGGCACCGACGCGAACGGCAAGCACTACTATCTTGTAACAGGTCAGAAAGTGG
>JAFVAX010000031.1 GCA_017480285.1 Paludibacteraceae bacterium
GTTTGATGCACGGATAGTTATGGAACGAACATATATTGACCCGTCGGTAGGATTGGCAGTGAATGTTATTTTTCCTGACTGTGGTTCCGGCAGTTCAAAGACCATATCTCGGTTGTACTGTCCCTCGCCCTTAACGACTGTAACATCCTGACTAATAGCCTCATTCCCGCCAACAGCAACAGTTATAGTACCTTTGCCTTTGGAAGTGTTGGTACAATAATTAACGGTTATTTGCCTAACATTCTCGAATGAGAAGACCGAAGTTGCACCTGCGCCGGCAAGCGATTTTGACACTTGTACGCCAGCACTATACAGACGATTTTGTGCGTCGGTATAACCATTGGAATTGCCTGCACCATCTTTCACTGAGAGCCAACCATCGGTCTTGCCATCAGTTTGGATTGTGCCAACAACAGATGCCCAACTTGCAGATGTGAAAGTATAGGTTGTCTGTGCCGCATTCAGACATACACTATCAAAAACTAATAATAAACAAACAATTAAATGAAAAAATGTGGTTTTCATGATATTACAGAATTTATTTCTTACGATTTTTAAGTGCTTTTATGACTACATACAACACTCCTACGAAGAATAGTGCAACAAGCACGATTGACAGTTCGTGGCTATATTGGTGAATAAGGTCTTGCTGTCCGTGTGCCACATATCCGATAACGGCAAGCACGATGTTCCAGCACAAAGCACCGAGTGTAGTATAGAAAACAAAACTACCCAACGGCATTTTTGCCAAACCTGCGGGGATAGAGATGAGTTGTCGGATTGCAGGAATGAAGCGTCCTATAAAAGTTGAGGATTTGCCGTGTTCATTGAAGTAGTCTTCGGCTTTTTTAATCTTTTCGCTATTGAGCAGGCAGAGATGTCCGATTTTAGAGTCTGCAAAAGCATAAACTATGGGTCTGCCAAGCCAAAGGGCAAGAAAATAGTTTATCAAAGCGCCTATGAGTGCACCTAATGTGCCAAACAAGACAATAATCAACACATTAAGCCAGTGATACTCAGATTTGTTAAGTGGGCTACCTTCAGCACTTGCCACATAAGCGGCAGGCGGTATGACCACTTCAGAAGGGAATGGTATGAAACTACTCTCAACTGCCATAAGCAGAGTGATTGTTGCATAGTTCATATTTTGAGCATACCAAATTTCGACTCTATCAAGCAAAGATGTTTTTTCTGCTATTGTTGAATCTTGCTTGAGATTTATCTCGTCAGCATAGGTAAATAAACAACAGCATAATAACGACAATGTTACAAGAAAATTTCTCATAGCGTTTATTTGTTCTTAAAGATATTTGGTTTAGTTAGTTTTTTTGCCTTATCTCGTTTTGTGTAAATCTCTCTTAGTTCGTCGGCATCAGCATTCAAGGATCTGAACAAGTGGTCATAACGGCTTGTTATTTCAGGGTCTGTTTTTTCGGCTTCGTGAAAGTAATAAGCCATTCCCCAGATATCCCCATTGATATATGCGGCAAGGATCATTGCCACAAGCACTTCCGTACTTTCCTTATCCAATCGATATGCCTTTTGTATGTATTTAAGTGCTTCCTGCTCACGTTGCATATCCATAAGCAAATATGCTATTCTCAGGACAGTATGCACATCTGTCTTATCTCTTTTTGAGGCAGTAGTAAGAGCAGTAAGGGCGGCTTTGTAGTCTTTGAGTTCGTAGTAGCAATCAGCAGTATAAGTATAAGGTCTGACATCGTCAGGCGAGAGTTCAATCCACGCATCACAAAGTGCGATACAGTCTTTATAGCGATGGATATACAGTTTGCTTCTTGCATATCTGTCAAGCGACTCAGCATCATAATACTCTAATTTATAGGCTTGGGTATAAAGAGTATTTGCCTTCTTATAATCTTCTGTAAAGAAAGCGATATCAGCACGTTGTGATATACAAAAGGCTTTTCTATCCGGGAAATCGCGTTCAAACTCGTCGATTTCTGTCTGTGCCTGCTCGTATTTTTCAGTCTGTACAAGTATGGTTATTTTCCTTACTCGGGACAACTCATCATAAGGGTCAATAGCAATGGAATACTCAATAGCATTCAAGGCTTCAGCGAAATTATCCTGATTGATGTATATATCCGACAGCAGTTGCCAACCGGCAGTAGAATACGGTTGCTCTGCATTGATTCTCTCACCTATCCTTTTAGCAGGTTCATAAAAGCCCAACTTATTCATAGTCTGACCTATTGTCAGAAGTTTGTCAACATTAATGTCGTCAATGTCGGTAAGTTGTTGCAAAAGGTCGAGTGAGCGTTCTTCGAAACCATAGTAATGTAACATACGGGCAGACTCAATCAAAGACGAAAAAAGATGCTCGTTTCGGTCTTTTATCTCGCTCATATCAATGTCATCGTCCGATTCATCGAAATGGTAATCCTCTGATTTAAGTTCTTCCATAATCTGCTCGACATACTTATCTAAACGACGAAGAGCCTCTTCGTTCTTGTTCAAGCCGAAGCACACTTCAACCATAAGTTGCTGATATATAAAGAGGTTTTCACATTCCGTCTGCTCTTGGGCAAACTGATTGAGCCTTTTGAACGACTCTTCAAATTTCCCCATCTCGCACAATGCTTGCGCTTGCATTATGAGGAAATGCCATTGTTGAGGATGTTGCTTATGAGCAATCTCTGCGGCTACCCGCACATTTTCATACAAGTGCATTTGAAGGAAGAAGTTGGTCAGTTCCTCCCACTGCTGTTCGGTATAATGTGGCATAGGCCGCTTATTGGAATAGGCTGATTCGAAGCGACTTAAAAGGTTAAGAATGTTCATTATTGAAGCATCTGTTTTACTAATGTAGCAATCTGTTTTCCGTCGGCTCGACCTGCAAGTTGTTTGGTAGCCTCACCCATTACTCTGCCCATATCTTTAGGCGAAGACGCACCAGTCTGTGCAATAATGTTTTGCAGAGCCAGACGAAGTTCGTCCTCTGAAAGCATTTTAGGCAGATAGCGCTCGATTATGGCAGCCTGAGCCAACTCGTTATCAACCAAATCCTGACGGTTGGCGGCTTGATACATATCAGCGGCTTCTTTGCGTTGTTTAACCATCTTCTGCAGTATCTTCAGGGCTTGGTCATCGTGCAGTTCGCCATCACCGCCTTTGGCTGTTTTGGCTTCAAGAAATTCTTTTTTCACACCGCGCAAAGCATCTAATGCTGTACGGTCTTTAGCGAGCATCGCTTTCTTGATGTCCTCGCTTATGGTATCAAATAGAGACATAACGATATATAAATTTAATGATTCAAAGATTCAAAGATTACTAATTATTTTTTTTCCTTCTTTCCCAAGCAGGGATTTCGTCGTCCATAAAAGGTGAAGAAAGGTCGTTTGAGTCAGGTAGTGTTGAAACATCTATAGTAGCATCAATATCTGTTATCGGCATTTTCTTGTTGGCTGTGTCTGCGGGCTTTTGTTCTTCTTCTTTTTTTTCCGCTTTTTCTTCCGCTTTTTTATCTGCCTTACTGTCCATTCCGTACTCCTTTTCCATCACCTCATCAACAGGTGCTGTGGCAGGAGCAGGTTGGGCAGGCTTTTGCACTTCTTGTTTTTCAGACTCATCGCTTAGTCCGGGCAAGGTATTAACACTATATCCTGTAGCAATAACCGTAACTTTGACTTTTGCGCCGAGGTCATCATCGTAGTTTATTCCCCAACGGACATCCATATCCTCACCTACTTTATCGCAGAAATCGTTGATTTGTTGCAGTTCGTCCATGAGTATGGCATGCTCTTTCGAGCAATAGAAGTTAAGCAATATACGGCTGGCACCTTTCACATCGTTAGTATTCACGAGAGGCGAATTAAGGGCATTGTCGATAGCCTGTGTGATACGCATCTCGCCTTCGCCATACCCCACATTCATTATAGCCATATTGCCGTTTTTGAGGGTGTTGCTTACATCTTGGAAATCAATGTTGATATAACCCTTTATCGTTATTATTTCGGCTATGGACTTTGCCGCATTACACAGCACTTCATCAGCTTTGGTAAAGGCAGAAGGCAAGTCAAGATCCTTGAAAAGAAGTTTCAGTTTTTCGTTGTTGATGACCAAGATAGCATCGGTTGATTGCGCAAGAGCAGCCACACCGCGCAGTGCTTTTCTTATAGTACGAAGCCCTTCGAACTTGAAAGGAATGGTAACGATACCTACGGTAAGTATGCCCATATCTCTCGCTATACGGGCGATGACGGGCGAAGCGCCTGTACCGGTACCACCACCCATACCGGCGGTTATGAACACCATCTTCGTCTCATCGTCAAGAGCCTTGCGAACCTCGTCCTCACTCTCTTCGGCATACATCTTGGCTTTCTCAGGATCGCCACCTGCACCCAAACCGGGACCGAGTTGCAACTTATCAGGCACATCCATTGCACGCAAAGCCATGCTATCGGTATTTGCCACAAGATATGATATATTAGGCACTCTTTGCGAATACATATAATTGACTGCATTACCACCGCCTCCACCTACGCCAATGACCTTTATTATTGGCAATTCCTGCGGGGCTATCTGTATGTTATCGAGTATGTTGTCTTCCATAATGATTAAAAATTTAATGATGTTTGACTATCGTTATTTTGTGTTCCGTCTTGCGGAGCAAACACTTTTTCCAATAATGAACCGACAGAGCCCATAAATGCCTTAAAACCTTTCTTTTTAGGCGGTTGGGGGAAGGGTGGAGGCGTGAGTATCTGTCCTGAATACTCCGCTGCAAGCGAAGCCAAACCGATAACGGCGGCATATTCAGGTCGCAACACAATTTTTGGAGCGTCCTCCTCCAACCAGTCGGCATGAGAACTGATATATACTGGGGCAGTTATCTTTTCCTGCAGATATTTTCTTAAGCCTTTGAGTTTGGCACCGCCTCCGGTCAGATATACAACTTTGACTATTGCGGAGTTTTCCGACAATGTTTTGATAATTGGTTGCATTATCTCATCTAATCGGGCTTCTATAATCTGTGCAAGGAAACTTGTAGTAAACTCAATAGGCGTTTCCTCGCCTTCAGGGCGAAAGCGCATAACACGATTTTCAGAAACGAACTTCTCGGCAGCCAAACCGAACTGACATTTAACATTCTCAGCAACGGAATAAGGCAGATGAATACTCTTCTCTATGTCGTGAGTAATGTTGTAGCCACCGTTTGTAACTGTATGGTGTTTGATACAACGATTCTGCCCATAGATACTGATAGAAGTTGTCTGTGCGCCAAAGTCAAGAATGGCAGCACCGGTAACCTGCTCTTCCTGTGAAAGGATAGCATAGCGCAAACATTCAGGTCGCACCCAGAAATGCTTTAGAGCACAACCTGCATGCTGAAAACCGCTCTTTACATTTTCAAGCATCTCTTCCTCATCAACAAAAGCAGTATATTCAATAACAATCTGTTGTGCCTGCGGCTTGCTTTCAAGTTTTATCTTGTCCTGACTTATACCATCAAGGGTATAGGAGGTAGGTGTAACGGCAAGAACTGCAATCTTCGGGTATTTGGCAGTTATCTTCTCATGAACCTCTTTGAGCATCTCGTCAAGACGCTCCTGTCTTATAGGACCTACTTGTATCTGATCGCGTTTGACGGTTGTAGAAACTGCCTGCAAGTTCCTCCCCCCGATAGTAACAAAGATACCCACCTCATCGATATGATCTTCCAGTCCTTTCAACTGATTAGAAAGCAGACAAATAATCTTGTGTATCTCAAATCCTAACTGCGAAGTGTTTGTGATACCACCCTTACTCACAATCTTGACACTTGGCTGATTCTCTACAGCCAAAACATTCAAGGAATGGTCAAGATTCTCCTTTACGACAACCGCTTTGACACCCGAACTGCCAAAGTCAATCAATACATTCAAAGGTTTGGTTGTGCTATTATCCATATTTTGATAGTTTAATCTTTGAATTTTTGAATCTTTGAATTTTTGAATAATAATTTACTTCCTTCCTATTATCTGATTTTCAAATCTCAAATCAATTTCTTTATATTGTTTCCAGCCTATTTTGGCAAAACCCTCGCCATAAAAAATCTTCATCTTTTTCAGTTTGGTTTTATAATCTTTCAATTCGCCTAACAAGATGGTATGTCCTCCCACACGCGGAACGATAATCACTTCGCCCGACTGCCTTACATCAACTTGAACAATCTGCGCATTCCAAAAGGGGTTTCCCGACACAAACTTAAAAAAATCATACAACTCGCCCGTTGCCATCTGTTCTGACACATAGCCTGTTACCACTGGTACATAGGTAGCGGTTGTGCTTCTAACCGGCATTATGCGCCTGTCGGTATCAACAAAATAGTTATTCTGCCCCGCCACACGAAACAGCGGAACACGTGCGGTTACTTCTGCCACTATAGTGCCGTCTAATCGTTCATAGCAGACTGCCGTTCTTGTTAAGGGGTGTCGCATAAGAGCGTCCTCCAAGACTTGTGTAGGGATATCTTTCATTGGTTGCCCAACAACATCTACCTGCTCAATAGTGAGCCACGCCCGAAGCATCTTTGAAGTCAAAAGCGATTGCTCGGCACTGTCTTTCACTACTATCACCACATCAGTACAAACAAGCGACTTACGCTCGTCAGGCAACAGCCAGACACATAGCAGATAAGCAAACACTGCCACGAAAGCAAAACCCAATAATACATATCGCCAAACCTTATTCATTCTCGTTCAATTGTTGATTGTAAATCCTCACCCTGACGAAGGTCAGGGTCTATAAAAGGGATAAGATGCTGAAACGAGTTCAGCATAAGGGTTAATTGTGAACTGATAAGGTTGCGCATATTCTCAATGTTACCGGCACCCAAAGTAAGTAATATGCCATCTTTGAAATCTTTTGCCAAATCGCAAATCTCGTCTTTCGACATAACACTGACCTTAGGGTTCAGTTTCTCTATCTTACGCTTCAAAAAATTCGAGTCAATACCTTCAATAGGTTCTTCTCTTGCCGGGTATATCGGCATCAGCACTACTTCATCCAAACTTGCAAGCACGGCTGCAAAGTCATCTGCAAAATCGCGTGTGCGAGTATAAAGATGCGGTTGAAATATTCCAACTATACGCTTTTTCGGGTAAAGCGACCTGACTGAACTAATGGTAGCGGCTATCTCCGTTGGATGATGAGCATAATCGTCGATATAAACAACCGTGCCATTATTGAACAAAACATTAAACCGCCTATAAACGCCACTATATGATGCCAATGCCTTATAGATTTCGTCCCTTTCAACACCACACATTAGAGCCATCGCCACCGCCGCCACACTATCTTCTACAGCCACCAAAACAGGCACACCCAAACAAAGATCCTTGAGAGATGTTGTAGGCTCTCCCCCATCATTCTGACGAAGGGCAGAATCTCTTAAATGAAAATCAAAATATATCCTTGAATCTTTTATCCTTATATTATCTGCAAAAAAATCGGCATCTGTCTTTTCACCCTCACGGCATACTGCGTATGTATATTGTCTTATATTATTTTTAAGCGGTCGTAATTTCACACTCGTATGCCGAAGCAATACACCACCTTCAACAATCCTCTCGGCAAACTCGGCAAAGGCCTCTTTATAAGCCTCTTCCGTTCCGTAAATATCCAAATGGTCAGCCTCACAGTTGGTTATGACTGCCATATATGGCTGTAACTGCAAGAAACTACGGTCATATTCATCTGCTTCGGCAACAACAAAGTTTTTACAGCAAGCCTCTTTCCGTAAACTTCCCTCACTCCATGCACTTCCCTCATTCCGTGCACTTCCCTCATTCCGTGCTTGACACGGAATCTCAACTGCAAACTCCGAATTGTTAATTGTGAATTGTCCATCCTCACCCTGACGAAGGTCAGGGTCTGAAACGGAACAAGATGCTGAAACAAGTTCAGCATGAGGGTTTCGCCTCATTCCGACGAAGGTCGGAATCTCAAATCTTTGAATCTTGGAATCTTTGAATAATAACAGATTGCTGTTATAGTTATTACTTATTCCGCCCAAAAATGCGTCACAACCTACCTGCGAACTATAAAGCAAGTGAGCAAGTATGGTGCTTGTTGTGGTCTTTCCGTGTGTTCCTGCTACGCAGAGTGCTTTTTTACCTCTATCTGGACTTGTCAGCAAGCCTAACAGTTCTGCCCTTTTCACAATCTTGAAGCCATTGTTTTCGAAATAAAGCAGTTGCGGATGATCTTTTGGTATGGCAGGAGTATAAACAACCAAAGTTGTATTTTTATCGCGAAAAGGCTGAGGTATGTATTCCTCATCTTCAGAGAAAAACACATCAATCCCCTCTGCTTGTAAAGCATTGGTTATAAGGGAAGGAGTGCGGTCGTAGCCGGCAACGGAAAAACCTTCGGCACGCATATAACGCGCCAATGCACTCATACCTATTCCGCCTATTCCGAGAAAAAAAATACTTTTTTGCCACATAATGCCACAAAGTTACAAAATTTTTGCGTTTTATGCAACAAAAAAGTGTTTTTTTATTTTTTGTAAAGAAAAAATATTTTTTTATTATTTTATAAATCCTTTTACTAATTCAGTATTAAGAAATTCATCAAGAGTAATAAGATTTATTATCGGGAAAGCGATATTGTTTAGCACCTTAAAATGAGAATCTTCAGATACCAAATAGTCGGCACCGGAAGCAAAAGCACAATCAACAAACTTATTATCATCCGGATCAGAAGTAATCAGTTCCATATGGAAATGTGGATCTATAAGCAATACATTTTCTTTATTCAAAATCAACAATATAATGTTTTCTGCAATGGATGGCATAATTTGTTGACCTAAAACTTCTTGATATTCATCCAAAATATCATTGACGCACATAACTGATATTTACCGGCAATAAAAGCATCCCATATCGGTCGATAAGGACTTTTGCGTGCTATTATTTGCAACAAACAATTTGTATCAATAACAACAGGTTTCATCGTTTATATTTGGTATGGCGTCCGAAAATGAGAGCCTCGAAGTTCTTGAAGTTTGGACTCATTCCATGCTCCACTTTCCCAAAGACGATCCATCTCATCATCTATTTCTTTAGCATAGAATGCAGATAGTTGTTTGCGTAACATCTCTAACCCATCTTCAGATTTAATATGCGACACCATATTGAATATATGCACTTGTGCAGGGCTAAAAGTTATAGCTTCCATATAAAAATCCTCTAAATATTCTTAAAAATCAATCTCAATTTATTTCAGCAGATACTTGTGTCCGTTTTGAATAACGATGCCACGATAATTTTTATTAACCTTCATACCAAGCACATTGTATATCGGTTGGTTAAGGTCGAGTGCAGGTACTTCTGTGTCTTGAGTAATCTCTTCAACAGGAGTATCATTGGGGTTGCAGGTTGGCGAATAAGCGGCCTGTTTGTCTTTTACCCATACATAGCAAGCGTCTTCGTCGATAAAGATATCCTGTGTCTGCGAAGCACCATTGTTGAATATAACCCAAACGGAAGGCAATACCTCAGAGAAAGTATATTCAAACCAACCATCGCCGTTATCGTCTTTTATCTCTGTACCAGGCCAAGCACCTGTATAGTTGACAGCCGCATCCGAGGTTGACCATGTATAGATATTCACTTTCTTCCACGAAGCAGTGTTATAGAACTTAACGGTGAATGGTGTCGTTTGTGGTGCTTTATAAGTATATACTGCCGTTGCCACTTCGGTCTTTGCATTTCCTGCCACTGCCATAGCCCTGAGTTCTGTAGTTTTCTTGAAGTTAAGAGTATAAGGATTGGTCGGTGCTTTTGCCGAACTTGTAGTAGGATTTGTGCCATCGGTGGTGTAGTAGATAACAGGTTCGCTTCCTTCAGGAGCACCTACGGCGGTGATAGTAACATTGATTCCTTCTGCATTGTTGCGGAAAACAGAACTTTCAGGATTAAGATTTACACTAAACGGTACATCAATTGCGCCACAATCTTCGTCAAGTTCTTCACATCCGTTTTTCCACTTGTAGCAAACATCGCAGTCTGTCTCAAGGTTACCGGTCTGCAAACCCTTACCACCATTGTTAATGACGAACTTAAGGCTTGTAACACCTTCGGGACAAGTGAAGAAATACCAACCATCAGTACCGAGAGTGAGTGCCTTGCCGGGCCACGAACCGGTGTTGATAGTGCCACCCTTAACATCCCATATATGTACGCTTACGCTACCTGTCCAAGTATCATCGTGAGCAAAACGAAGCACGATAGGTGTCGTCTGAGGCTCTTTGTAAGTATAAGTGGCTTCCATAACAGCAGAAGAAGCTGTACCAAGAACTGCTATTGCTTTAACGGTAGTGGTTTTGTCAATAGTGATAGCCGAGGTGTATTTGTTAGAAGCCGTTGTAGGCTCAGTACCGTCTGTCGTATAATAGATAGTAGGTGTTCCGGAGAGAGCGTCTGCCTTCATCTCAACCTTGAAAGTAGCTGTTTTGAATTTCTGTGAAGGAGTAATGGTCAAACAAGGCACTTCTGCCGCCGAAGTTTGATAGTACATGGCGAAGTTACCACCCTTATATGCAAGCTTGTAGCCACTCGGTGCAGTAGCATAGCCACTGTTTGGACCTAAGAGCAGACGTATCGAGCCTTTTGTACCGGTGATAGTAGCCTTATAGAAGCCATCGCCATCCGACTCGTCGGAAATAACTGATTCGGAGTGTACGCCGGTCAAGTGGCGTGCCATAATCATCTTCTTTATTTCATTTTGGTATTTTACCCAATGTGGCCAGAACACGCAAGGAACGCCCGGACGAGCAAGTATATATGCATTGGCAGCAAGAACACGGTCTTTGTTGTACGATTCCATTGATTTACCGCAACCACCTATCTCATCTTGATTGTCGCGACCGCTTTTGCAACCAAAATAAGTGTCGTGGCTATCAACGAAAGTAACAGCATAACGACCATCACCTGTGCCGGACAAACCGGAATTAACACACATGTCATATTTGCCGTCTGCAATACCCTGAATACCGGCAAGTTTATTACTGAAATCGAACACCAACGTGTTCCAACCGCAGTCTGCAAGATACGATTTTACATTAGCCACATCACCGTTCCAGAACTCGCTAACAGAGAAGTAGTTAGCCGACGCACTATTGTACATATTGATATACTTGCCCTTGAAGCCTTGTGCGTAGTCATAACGCCAACCGTCATAACCGATAGAGTTTTTCATCCATTTGAGATATGCCTTCATCATTGCTTGCACGTTAGTGTTAGCGTGTGCCCAGTCGCGCGCTGAAGGGTAGTTGTCTTGTCCGTTGTAACCGCCATCGTCAGTGCCGGTTATGGACGATGCACATTCGCCCGCCTTTGGATCACCTTTCGCTTCGTCGGTCTTGCATATCCAAGAAGCTTGTGGCTCGAAAGTGCCATAAGGGCTAAAGTATTGAGTATAGAAATCACACCAAGTAGATTTGCAACCGGCATGGTTGATAACGATGTCGGCAATAACTTTTGTATTATTGTCGTGCATACGGTTGATAAACTCAACAAGTTCCACCTTTGAACCCCAAGCAGAGTTCTGGTTGCTGTATTGTGTTTGGTGATAACCCGTTCCACCTTCCGACTTACCAGATGGCGGAAGCCATACGAGGTCGAAATACATACCTATCTCACTGCTCTTCGCAAGTAGTGTTGACCATTTGGTGTCGCCAAGTTTGGTAGTACCGCTTATAACAACATCACCCGGTGCGCCTGATTCATAGGAGTCATAATAGAACGCCTGAAGCATCACATCCGGACATTTCTCAGGAACGGACTTTGGGTAACTTGGACGCTCTGTGATAGGATCGCCCGGTTTAACGGGGTCGCCACAGTTAGAGCCGGGACCAATATAAAGAATATCGTCGCCTGCTTTAAGTTTGATATAGAAATCGTAGCATCCGTCAGCATTGCAAGTTAAAAAGCCTGTCGAAGCACCGCCTGTAAATTTCTCGTATTCACCGTATGGGTCAAGGTCAACCATCCAAGTAGCATCGCAACTGCGATTTACAAGTTTTATTACATCACCCTTCTGAAGTTTTACACTTGCCATATATTGTGTACGACCTTCAGTATCCGCTTCACCAGTCGGGTCGGCGGCATAAGTCAGAGTATCATTCACTTGAATACCATAAGGTCCGTCCTGACAACCGTCGCCGGGGTTGCTGCCACATTCAAAGTCAACACCCTCTGTTGCACCATCCGAACCCGGTCCTATATAGAGCAAGTCTTCGCCATAGAGAAGCTTGATATAAAAATCATAATTACCCGCAGCGGTGCAAGTAATAGAACCCGTGCCGACGGTAAATTTTTGATACTCACCGTATGGGTCAAGAGCCACCATCCATGTTGCACAACCCTCAGTATTAACGAGTTTTACAACATCGTTCTGAGCAAGTTTGACCTTAGCCAAATACTGGTCGTAAGTCTTTCCGTTAATCGTTTCAGAACCCGTGGATTCTGCCACAACAATTTTCTTGTCATTGATAAGAATACCATAATCAGCAAAAACTGAAAGTGTTGCTAAATTTAGCAAGAACGCTAAAAGAAAAAATCTTACTTTTTTCATAGTACTATATTTTTTATTGTTTTTAGCAATTTAGGCAAGCAAATTTACAATAAAAATAATAAAAAAGCAAATTTTTGTACTTTATTTGCACAAATTGACACTTTTTTCTTAAGACAAATTATATGCCAAAGAGTAGTTTGGCATTCCGCGTTGTTTGTTTATCAATATCTTCCGTAGTACAACCATACACCTCAGCCAACCTTTCCATAACATACCGCATCCAACGACTCTCGTTGCGCTTGCCACGGAATGGAACAGGTGCCATATATGGGGCATCGGTCTCAAGAACGATATTTTCTAACGGAATAGTCTTCAGATTTTCAGCAAGTTTTGAGTTTTTGAAAGTTATAACCCCGCCTATTCCAAGCAACAGTCCCATCTTCACATATATCTCTGCAGTTTCCCTGCTACCTGAAAAACAGTGCATTATACCTCTTAAACCTTTTTTGGTATATTCCTGAAGTATATTTATGCAATCTTCAGTTGCATCGCGTGAGTGGATTAGTACCGGCAAGTTCTTTTGAATTGCCCACTGAAGTTGCAGATGAAATGCCTCTTGCTGCTCTTTCTTGAAAGTCGTATCAAAATGATAATCAAGTCCTATCTCACCAACAGCTATCCAATTAGTAGTACGATAGGCATCCTTATCCTGAACACAATCCTCATCCTGAACTTGTTTCAGCATCTTACTATGCACATTCAGAGATTCCGAAACAAGTTCGGAATGAGGGTTTTGAGATTCATAATGAGGGCTGAATGATATTGTACTTCGTTGAAACAATGCATTGTGTATCTTTTCCAACTGCTCCACAAAATCCTCTCTAATCTCCTCAGGATGGATGCCTATGGCTGGGAACAGATAATCCGGATAGCGCAAGCAAACCTTAGGAACAGACAGAAGCGAATCTGTATTTACACCCGGCACTACAATAGCACTTACTCCCGCTTCTTGTTGCTGCAAGATAAAAGAGTCAAAATCCTCTGTATATTGCGGGTCATCAATATGGCAATGGGTATCAATCATACACTTTAATTACATTTAATAACGATACTACAAAGTTACAAATAAAAAATCAAAAACGCTAACCAAATCTTATTTTTTAGGCAAAAAAAGCGGATATTTCTCAAATTGTTACTAAAAAAATCACAATCTTTAACAAAATAACAATTATTTTCAACAAAATAACAATTATATTTGAAAAAAAACGCTTATCTTTGCAAAAGATAAAAAAGGCATTATTAACTTAAATTATACACTTATGAAGAAATTTACTTTTTTTGCCGTTCTGACGGCTTTGTGTCTTTCAGTTTTCACACCGGCTTTTGCCGCAGTAATGTACGAAGCTACTAAAGATGGTGTTAAGTATGAGTACTCGTCAGATTTAGGTTTCGCTCGTGTTCTCGGTCTTGCTGATGATGCTAAAAATCAATCATCAATAGTTATTCCTGACAAGTTTATCGGTTACCCTGTTGAAGAAATCAAGCAAGCCGCATTTTCAGGGGCTACAAACCTTAAGAAAGTGGACTTATCAGGTGCTACAAACCTTAAAGTTATTTCAACGATGGCTTTTGCTAACACACCGCTTGAAGAATTGATTTTGCCAAATAGTGTAAAACAAGGTCTTGCTATTCAGCCAAAGGCATTCTATTTGACGAAAATAAAAAAATTAGACATAACTTGTGAGGTTAATCTTATCAATGCGCCTTTTGAACAATGCGGATTAGAAGAAGTTAATTTCCTTCACTATTGTGTTGTTCAAGCAGACGCTTTCTTCAATTGCTCAAATCTTAGAACATTAAATTTCAGCGCAAATGTCTATCTGTATAACAATGCATTCAACGCTGTTGCTATGGGTAGTAAATTTGACATCAACATATCTGAGGTACTTCCTCTAATTGATGAGAGTGCTACTCAACTCTGCAATCCCGGCAATCTTGGAAAAGTGAGAGTTGCTTGTGATTTGATGGATGCTTACAAGGCTGATGCCAAATGGATGGCTGTTTCTGCAAACCCGACAGATATGCTTTACGTTTTTGCTTCGCTTGCTGAGGCTCTGCCTGAGATAAAGGTACAAAACGGCTCGCTGAAAATCCTCTCCGAGCCTACAAGTTGCGAGAAAAACACTTATACCCTATTTGCTGTTGCAGCCGAAGGTTTTGAATTCAAACAGTGGGCTGACGGCACAACTGAAAACCCCCGCACCGTTGAGCCTGTTTGCGCTGTTTGCTCCTACGACGCAGATATGCTCACACCACAGTTTGAAGCAAAAGCTAATGGTATTGAGGAGATAATTAGCGAAAACGGGACATCGGATAAAGCCCGTAAGTTTATGCATAATGGACAAATAGTTATTGTTATGCCTGACGGACGCGCTATTAACGCTCTCGGACAAGAAGTGAAATAAGATTCTGACCTGCGTCAGAATGAGGAAAACCCTCATCCTGAACGGCTTGCCGATGCGAAGCAACTTGTTTCAGTCCTCATCCTGCACGCTTGCGATGCGCTCGTTTACGATGCGAATACTTGGAGCAATACTTGGAGCAACTCGTTTCTGGATCTAAACCTAACAGATTCTGACCTTCGTCAGAATGAGGAATTAAAACAAAAAATTATTAACCTCAAAAATAATCAAAATTATGAAAAAGTTTTTACTTTCAGTTATTGCAGTTTTATGCGCAATTACTATCTCGGCAAACGACCTTAAGATTTTCAATCAATTGATTTCATCCTCACATGGCTCTGTTTGGGTTCCCGGTGAGTTGGATTTCCTAAAAGAAGGAACAATTTTTTGGGATGGTTCAACACTTACTTTGAGCAGTGTCGTTTTGGAAGGTTATGTAGATGACAATTGCCTATTATAGGCTTTTCTGATGCATCTGCCGTTACGATTAAGTTGTCCGGTGATAATGTAATCAACGACAAAAGTAATGGTAAAGGCGTAGGTTTAGAAGTAAGAGGCAAAACCACAATTGTTTGTGAGAACGAAAAAATCCACGAATTAGGTTATGTTGCTTCTCTGACGCTCAATTTAGGACCTTTCGGCATTATGATGTTTGATGGTAGTTCATTATTTCTTGATAGAGTAAATGTAAGTGTCAATAGTACTGAACATGAAGGTATCACAAATCCTTCCGGAGTCGGAGATGTGAAAATTGAAGTTAAGAACGACACCAAATTAGAGATTAACTGCCCGGCTTCTCAACAAGCAATTAGAGGTAACATCAAGATAACTCTTGGTAATAAAGAAGCTATTGCAGAACCTGCCGGAGCACAACTGTCAGATGGATATGTACGTTTGAACGGACATATTGTAAAAGAGCACCTTGTTGTTGACCGTCTTGAGTGGGAGGCTTCAACTTTCCTTATTACTACAAAAGCAAGAATCAACAACATCAATGCAAGTCATCTTGAGCAGTGGTATCCGGAGATAATCAAGGACGGTAAGGTAAGTTTTGACAACGACACCAAGACACTTACCCTTGACAACGCTACTATCGCTCCTGACTTTAGCGACTACGGAATAAGCATCTCAGGTAATGAAACAGCGTCTATCGAACTTATTGGTGAGAACTTTATCAATACTGCTCGTCAAGGTATCACCTCTGCTGCAAACTCGAATCTGACAATCAAAGGTAGTGGCAAACTCAATATCAATGCACAAAACCACTATGCTATTGATGTTGCAAAGAACAGTTCTGTTACCATTGACAACACCACACTTGCTTTAAGCGGTTCAGACTATGGCGTTTATGGACGCGACAATTCCAATACTGTATTGAATATCAACAATAGTGAAGTTACTATTGATGCTGCAGCCAAGGGCGTTCTGACCGGTTTCAAAGAGGCTAAACTCACTGACTGCAAGGTCCTTGAACCACAAGGTGCAATCATTGCCGCAGGCTCTGCATACGACAGCAATGGTGAACTTCTGACTGCCCGCCTTGTTATCGGCAACGAGAAAGCAGATGCACTCGAAATCATCTCTTCAGACGACCTCAACCTATTGGAGAATCCTCAAGTGCGTGTTTATAATGTTGTAGGTCAGGATGTAACTTCAATGAAAGACAACCTGCCACAAGGCAATTATATCCTCCGTGCAGGCAATCAAGTACAGAAAATCAGTGTTAGATAAAACCTAACACTACGCCCTAACCATAGGATCTAACACTACGCCCCCCAACCCTTCCCCAAGGGAAGGGGAGAGATAAAGAAAAGGCTTTCTGAGAATATCGGAAAGCCTTTTCAATTCACAATTTACACCTCATCCTGCACGTTTACGATGCGAATACTTGGAGCAACTCGTTTCAGCATCTATCCCCTCATGCTGAACTTGTTTCAGCATCTCAGCCCCTATTAGATTCTGACCTGCGTCAGAATGAGGATTTACAATTTCTTTGTGCACTTCGGTGGCATTTTTGCCACCGCAACCAACCTCCAACAGCGAAGCGATTCAACCTCCAACAGCGAAGCCGTCTAACTTCCAACAGCGCAGCGGTCTAATCTACTCTATGTTTGGGTAATTGACAAGATATAGTTTCTCAGAAGCGCGCGTCAGGGCAGTATAGAGCCAACGGTAATAGTCTTTCCCGAGCATATCATCGTTAATCATCCCCTGATCGACAAAAACGCGTTTCCACTGACCGCCTTGTGCCTTATGACAGGTAACAGCATACGCATGTTTGGCTTGCAAAGCATTAAAATACCGGTTCTCTCGAAGCATCTTCCACTGTTCCTTTTTTGATTTAAGTTCAGGATAGTCTTCCAATATCCGCTCAAGCAAAGTTTGTTGCATTTGATATACTCCTTCCTGACTATCAGCAAGCAGAGTGTCAAGCCAAAGCAGCGTGTCTATCTCCCATTCGTAGTCAACCGACAGAAGGCTCACCTCGGCAAACTGAAAACCGTACAACTCATGCTGATGGCGCACGCGCTTAACTTCAAAAATATCTCCATTAGCAAGAAAATCAATGCCATCGTATTGACGGGTTGCAAAATAGTTGTTTCTTACAACCATCAAGCGGTCGCCATTTGTAAGCAAATCTTCCTTATAGAGCACCCGCGCACGAATGGCTTGATTATACAAGGTCATTCTTTTGTTCGTGCGAGTGATAATCATTGTATCTTCCACACCCACTTCACGATAAGCACGGTCTATCTCCTCCGACAAATCCATTCCGTTAAGTGCAACAACATCTTTATAAACCTTTATATAAGGTATAGAAAAACAATTGTTGTCGCACAAAAGTTGCCGAATGTTTGTAGCGTTCGACAAGATACCACTTTCAAGTGCCTGCCTTGCAACCTCTGTCAGAACATGCTCTGTTACCTGAAGTCCGTATCCTCTAAGGTAATCTGCATTAAGCGCAGCACTATCCGTTTGACCGACAGGTGGCAACTGTGCGTCATCACCGACAAAGACAGCCAAACAATCCGTTCCGGAATAAATATATTGAAGCAAATCATCTAACAGACAACCTGTTCCGAACTGACTATACTCCCGCTGATTGCTTATCATTGAGGCTTCGTCAACAATAAAAAGCGTATGTTGAAAATTGTTTGTAGCGATTCCAAAAGACTCTTCACCCAAGCGTGCTTGGCGGTATATCTGCTTATGGATGGTATGGGCATTCTCGCCTGCGTGAGAAGCAAGCACCTTAGCCGCGCGTCCTGTCGGAGCAAGCAGAACGACTTGACGGTCAAGTTGTCGGAGTGTTTTAACGAGAGCCGCCACTACACTTGTTTTGCCCGTTCCGGCATAACCACGCAAAAGGAAAAGCGGTTTGTCGACAGCGGGATTGAGCATAAACACCGCAAGTTTGTCCAACAACTCCTTTTGCCCTTCATTTGGCTGAAAAGGCAAAAAAGAAGCAATCATATCCGACAACACTTTTTCCATCTTAACACGCTAATCAACAATATGTTCCATATACAAACAAAAAAAAAGGGTAAGCGTACTATATCGCACCGCTACAACCTCCTACCCTTGCTTCGGTCAAGACCTGGGGGAATTCAGAGGGAGCTGGTCGTATAGGACTTACCCAAATGCAAAGGTACGACTTTTTTCTTAATTTTACAAATTTTTTAAGAAAAAAGTATAAAAATCATATTTTTTTTGAAAAAATATCATAAAGTTTGCGAAAAAAACATTTTTTTTGTATATTTGCAAGCAGTTTGCGCTAAAAAGTAGCAAAAAGCTTGAAATAATGCAGTTTTGGAGAGATGCTCGAGTGGCTTAAGAGGCACGCCTGGAAAGCGTGTAAACTTCAAAAGGGTTTCCGGGGTTCGAATCCCCGTCTCTCCGCAAAGTAAAATAAATAATAATCAAAAAACTTGTGAACATGAAAAAAGTTTTTATGGCACTGACAGTTGCCGCTATGTTGCTTTTGACAAGTAACACTGTTGTATTTGCACAAGATGCAGCTACAGAAGAAGCTGCTGTTGCAGAACAGGTTGAAGAACCACAACCCGCTGTTGAAGAAGTTGCCCCCGCTGCTGAAGAAGAAGCCGGTGGTCTTGTTGCTTTCCACAAAACTCTCAAGACTTATTTTATCCAAGGTGGTGCAGGCTTTATGGCCGCTACTTGCCTCTGCTTGGTTTTCGGTTTGGCTCTCTGTATTGAGCGTATTATTTATTTAAGCCTTTCAAAGACAAACACCAAGGCTCTGCTTAAGAACGTTGAAGATGCACTTCAACAAGGCGGTATCGAAAAGGCTCTTGAAGTATGCCGTAACACTCGCGGTCCGGTAGCCTCGATTTTCTATCAGGGTCTGCTCCGTTACGACGAAGGCATTGATGTTGTAGAGAAAACCGTTGCATCATACGGTGGTGTTCAACTCGGTCTTTTGGAGAAGAACCTCTCTTGGATCACCCTGTTTATCTCAATTGCTCCGTCTCTCGGTTTCTTGGGAACAATCATCGGTATGATTCAGGCATTCGATAAGATCCAACAAGTAGGTGATATCTCGGCTACCGTTGTTGCCGGTGGTATCAAAGTTGCTCTTTTGACAACCTTGCTCGGTTTGATTATCGCTATCATACTTCAATTGTTCTACAACTATATCCTCTCTATTATCGAAGGTTTGGTAAACGAGATGGAAGACTCCTCTATTTCACTTCTTGACCTTGTAGTTCGCTACGACGCAAAAAAGAAATAAATCAGTGATAAGTGAAAAGTCGTAAGTGAAAAGTGAATAAAATCACTGCTTATAACTCAAAACTTGAAACTTATAACACGAAACGAATATGAAAAATTATGCTTTAATATCAAAAATAACCCTTTGGTGTTTGATGGCTGTGGGCATTATCGTATCGGTTATGTTCTTCTTCGTTGGTGGCTACGAGGCTGAGACGATGGAAGTGGCAGGCGATGTGCTTCAAACTCCCGCCAACACCAATGCTTTCCTTGTTTGGGGTTATATATTGTTTGCCGCAACAATAGTGGCAACATTATATGGCGTGTGCGTGGGTCTTATTCAAGGTTTCAAGAAAGACCCCAAAAAGACGACACGCGGTCTGCTCTTTGCAGGAGTATTCTTCATTATACTGATTGTTTGCTGGGTACTCGGCAGTCCTGCTGAAGTTCGTATACTCGGCTATGAGGGTGATGGTAATGTTGGCGTTTGGGCACAGATGTCAGATGCCGTTCTTTACGCTATTTATGTACTTCTCTGCGCATTTATTGCGGTAGTTATCTGGGGCGCAGTATATACCAGACTTCGTAAATAATAAACAACTACAATTATGGCAAAGAAAGTTCCGCAGATAAACGCCAGCAGTATGGCAGACATCAGTTTCCTGCTGTTGATATTCTTCTTGGTAACGACCTCTATGGATGTCAACCAAGGTTTGGCGCGTCGTTTGCCGGCTCCTGTGCCACCCGACCAGAAAATTGAAGACTTGGAGAAGAAAATCCACGACAGAGACTTGCTCCGTGTGAAAATCAACTCTATCAATCAGTTGTTTGTTCAGGGTCAGGAGATGGATGTGAAACAACTGCGCGCAAAAGCCAAGGAGTTTATTGAAAATCCGAACAACGATCCCAACCTCCCCGAGCGTTTTACAGAAGAGATACAAGGCTTGGGGGCGGTAACCTATACGAAAAACCACGTCATTTCCGTGCAGAACGATGTCGATACCAAGTATCAGGCATATCTTGATGTACAGAACGAACTCGTTGCCGCCTACAATGAACTGCGCGATGAGTACGCTCATAGCAAGTTTGGCAAAGCATACAACGAACTTGACGAAGACGAACAGAAACTTGTGCAGAAAGTATATCCGCAGAAGATTTCCGAGGCAGAACCTAAAAATTATGGAGGACTATAACTATGGCAAAAATCAGACGTTCAGAAAAACGCGAGATGCCGGCTTTGAACACATCTTCATTGCCTGATATCATCTTCATGCTGTTGTTCTTCTTCATGACAGTTACTTCAATGAAAGAGGTAACATATAAGGTTAGTTTCCAAGTTCCGCAGGCAACCGAGCTTACCAAACTTGAGAAGAAATCGCTTGTTCGCTACATCTATGTAGGTACACCGCGTGAGGAGTTCCGCAAACAGTACGGTCAGGAGACCCGTATCCAACTTGACGATGCTTTTGCAGAAGTGGCAGATATTGGTCTTTATGTTCAGCGCGAGAACGAAGAGATGGCTGAAAATGAACGCGGTCTTATGACAATCTCTATAAAAGCCGATGCTGAGACACGCATGGGTATAATAGGAGAAATCAAACAGAACTTGCGTAACGCCAACGCTCTGCGTATCAACTACGCAGCCGTTCAACGCACAAACTTCTAAACATACTATCCGGCTCCAACATATCCGGCGGATTGATAACTGACATCACACTCAATCATAAACCGCCAAATATGTTGGAGTTGTTTTTTTATTTTACCGCAGACACCTAAAAGACGAGAATTTCATACTGACACTATAAGAGAAAAAGTTCGAAACAAAAACTTTTTACCCTATGAAAAATTTTACATTTTTCCTAACCACACTATTTCTAATTGCTTTAACTTCTTGCACGCAGAAAGCCAATGTTCTTGTAAAAGGCACTATTGACGATGGCGATCTTGAAGGCAAAGAATTAGTAATCAACATAAAGAACAACAACGAAACCGGACAACTCAAAGGTACAGTCAAAAACCACCATTTTGAGATATGCGGGCATATTGACGAGCCTCAATGGACAGTAGTACGCTGGGAAATAGCCCCGCCATTCCTTGTTATTTTAGAAGCAGGTACTGTCAGTATAGACATCAAACTAACCGATGGAGAACCTGAGATACGAGTAGGTGGAACTGAAAGTAATAATATCTTACAGCAATTTACCGACCGCGAGAAAGAGTTTGAAACAGCATTAGAAGCAGAAACAGAGCTGAGTGAAGACGAACTTTTCGATAAGTATCGCGAGTTTGTAAAAGGTGAAATAATCCCGCAAATAAACACTCTCGGAGGTAAATGCTTGTTTAGCAACTATTTCTATCTTTTTACACTACCCGACTTGGATGAAATCTTTGGCAGTATGACCGACAAAACCCTGCAAGACGAACGCATCAAGCGCATTCATACGGCATACGAACTGCAGAAAGCCACAGCAGAAGGCGAGACTTACACTGACTTCTCCGCTAAAACACCCGAGGGAACGACACTCACTCTGTCTGAAATTGTTGGAAGGAAGGAGTTTGTACTTGTAGACTTCTGGGCATCGTGGTGCGGTCCGTGCCGTGCAAGTATGCCACAAATGAAGCAACTATACGATAAATATGGTGAATATCTTGACATCTTAGGTGTTTCGTTAGACAACGACAAAGACGCATGGACGGGTGCTATCAAGTCATTAGACCTACCGTGGAAACATATTAGCGACCTTAAGGGTTGGGACTCAGAACCTGCCAAGAAATACGGCGTTCGCTCTATTCCCTGCACGGTGCTTATCAATTCGAAAGGTACGATTTTAGGCAGAAACCTCTCACACGAAAAAATTGCCGAAATCATTGAACAAACCCTCAATCCGTTGGAAGAAGAAAGTTAATTACTAAAAAACATCTAATTTCTCATTCCGTAGTATTCCTCATTCTGACGAAGGTCAGAATCTAAAAGCCTCATTCTGACGAAGGTCAGAATCTAATAGGGGCTGAGATGCTGAAACAAGTTCAGTATGAGGGGTGATATGCTGAAACAAGTTGCTTCGCATCGGCAAGCTGTGCAGCATGAGGATTTATATAGTCGCCTTGCAGAATAAGGTTAATTCTACCATAAATATCATTAAGACCGAAATTTTTCAATCAATCGAAGAATTTTGGTCTAATTTTTTCAACGCATTGAAAGAATTTGGCTTAATTTTTTCAATTAAATGAAAAAAATCGCTGAAAATTTGTTTTTTACAGAATTTTGTTGTACTTTGGTGTATATGTTGGAATTTTGCTTATAGTTTCAACATCTAAAATAGTTAGAAAAAAGTTGGGTTGCATTGATTTTGCAATTCAACTTTTTCTTGTTTTACCCATTATAAACATATTAAAAAGAAGTTGATTATATAAAAATTATTCAAAAAAAAAGCACAAATTTTACAAAATAACAATTATTTACAAGAAAATAACAATTATAATTGAATTAAAAGCATTATCTTTGCAATGTAAAATAATGTGCTGAATTTGACTATAATTTCAGTGTTAAAACGGCATACTGAGAAAATAAGGAAATTTATTAACCAAAACATTTTTTATTATGAAAAGACGATTTATTTTTTCCATGATTCTGCTTTTTGCGGTGGCATTTTTGTCGCAAGTGATGGCAGAGATAGTGGTGGAGAACACCTTTGGCAAGAGTGGCTATTGGGGCATAACCCATGATGATGCCACCGGATACTACACTCTCGTTATCGGTGGTCAGGACATTCCCGACTATTCAGAGGGCAAAGCACCGTGGTATAGCTGGCATAGTGTCGTTCAGCGACTTAAGTTATACGAACGGGTAACAGTCATTGGTCGTAACGCCTTTTATGGCTTCGAGTATTTGGAATTAATCAATGATGGGCAACCTTTGGAGTCTGTTACAAAAATCAAACCTTACGCTTTCGAGAAATGCGCAAGACTGCGGATAGCAGAGTTCCCGAAGGTTACGGAAATCGGCTCCGGTGCTTTTAGAAGTTGTGGCAATCTGCTTCTTGCTTCCTTCCCGAAGGCAGAAGAAGTAGGCAATGAGGCATTTTTCTATACAGGCAGTTGGAAAGGCGAGATGAGTATTGACCTGAGCAGTGTGAAGAAAATCGGCACGGAAGGTATCTCCAATGTCAATCTTTTCCACCAAAGAGAGCAAGGCTATCCTGCTCCGGCTCCATCTCTTTACTTCCCCTCCACGCCACCCGATCTTGAGGAAGGATCTAATGGTATGTACTTTCCGGTATTTTACATAACACCTCCTTCGCACCAGCACGATATAGTGGTTATAGTGCCTTATGGCAGTTTGAAAAACTATGCAGGCTACTACAACAAAGAGAATAAAAACTGGAATATGGAAATAGGCGACTATTTTGTTGGTGCAGTAAGACAAGGTTCTTCACATCGTGCCGTAGGTAATATTCTTCAAGGCGGGCCTTTATATACAAACGGCAATGTAAGGAACGGCTATTATTACTACGGAACCCCATATGACCCTGCTCAAAGCTCTAATTATACATCAAGAGAGATGACCATTTGCTTTTACGGTCAGCTTAAACTTTATACACATTCAAAAAACGGTTTAGGTTTCGACTATTGGAGAAGTTCAATCGATGACTTCGCTCCAAATTATGTAAATTTCAAGAATGTAACCTCCATAGGCAAATTGGATTTTTTCAGTAAGCCAAAAAGCACAATGCGCAAATCTATTAAGGCTATCTATTTGCCCCCCACTCTCACAAAGATAGACGAAAAGGCTTTTAAGGGTCAAATCAGCCTAAAAGGCATATACAGTGCAACGGGCGAGGCTGTCAATGTAGAAATAGGTGATTACGCTTTTGATGAGTGCACAAATCTTGCGACTATTGACTCAAAGATCAATATAACCCAATACGGTAAGTATTCGTTCAGCGAGACAGGCTTTAAGGAAGTTTACATTTCCGACAATATAACCGAACTGCCCGCAGGTGTTTTCTACCGTTGTCCCAATCTTACACAGATTCATTTAGGAAAGAATATCAAGACTATTCAGGAAAATGCATTTGGTTATTTGACTGTTCCACAATACGATGCCATCCATGTCTTTGTAAATTCATCTGCACCTGAAACGCCCGGAGGCTGGGGACCTTTCCGCCCTATAATCACCCCCGACATGACAGGTCAGTATAGTAAAGCAAAACTGCATGTAAGTTCCGAGTATGCACAGAGTTACAGAAGCAAATACCCTTGGAACCGTTTTACTTTTGTTGAGGACATCCATTTCCCGATAAGTGGCGACGGTTGGGAGATAACAAGTTACGGTACTCTTATAATAAGCAAAATGCCGACATATAGTCAAGCTTCACAATTGAAATGGTATCCATATTATTCTTACATCAACGATTTGCAGATTAAAGAAGGCGTAACGGAGATTCCCGATAACTATTTCAATTTTGTGAACTGCTTTAAGGAGTTTAGAAGTATTAATCTTCCCACCTCCTTGAAGCGCATTGGCAAAAATGCTTTCACAAACCAACAGCAATTAGAAAATCTGGTTATATCAGGCAATGGTTTGGTAATTGACGATTATGCGTTTTCCGGTGTACGAGTTACTAATGTGATGAGTATGACAGGTGTGAAAAGCATTGGCTCAAGGGCGTTCTATGGCGACTTCAGCAAGCTATTAATTGCAATAGAGACACCTCCCACAGTTGCAGAAGATGCCTTCAGGAAAAATGATTCCGGCATTATACCAACACAAATCGCTATCTTCGGAACAGATGATATCTTTATGAGATACTTCACCGCTGATGTATGGAGAGACTTCGACTACAGCCTCTACAACCTTGACTTGAGCGAGCACGGACTGCTTGTAGCCAAGGGAGAATACGGATCCTCCGGCGACTGGTACTTGTGGTCTGACGGATTGCTACAACTAAACGCAGGCCAAGCAGTAAATGTTTATCTGCCTTCGGCTTTAACAGACGACCAAAAGAAAATGGTAAGACACATAGAGATATTTAATGTCGATCCTGAAGGTATTCTTTCGTCAATATCTGCATCTGCTTACCCCAATATCGAGACAATACAAATTCCTGAAGACATAAAAAAGATAAACGGTCTGCAAAGCCTTACAAAACTAAAGACTATCAATCTTGAAAATGTAGAGAAGATTGCAGGTTCTACTTTCAACAACTGTACATCGCTTGAAGAGGTTGACCTTAGTTCGTTGACGAGTACCATTGAAGCCAACACCTTTGAGGGTTGCTCAAGTCTGAAAACGATAACTATGCCACAGAATGAAGTTGTTGTTCTCAACGCTGCCTTTAAGAATTGTACTTCTTTGGAGACTATTGATTTGAGCAATGCTAAGTTTATGACAGCCGATCCTAATGCTTCCACCACACCCGATCCGACCGGTGCTCCGGGGTCAGCATATAACATTTCAGAGAACATCTTTGAAGGTTGCACAAGCCTCAAGTCAGTAAGCGTTGACGCAAAGACCATTCCTGCCGGCACTTTCAACGGCTGTACCGCTCTTGAGGAAGTAACGCTCGGTGATAACGTCAAACTGCTACAATATGATGCACTTGGCAACACCGCACTGAAGACACTCATCTGCAAATCGCTCGTACCACCAGATTGCTATTCTTACGGTAATGCTTTCGGAGAAACAGAAATAAACGGCGTTGACTTGTATGTACACAAAGATGTAATGGATGTTTACAAGTCCACCCGTCCGTATTCTGTAATGACTATTCACGCTATTGAAGATAAGATTCCCGAAGAGGCTGAAGTTGAATCAATCTGGCCACAGTACTTATTCCCTTCAGGTTCCGAATCATGGGATGTACCACCTTCGGTTTATATCGTTTGCTATGAAGACGGTAAGATTGAGGTTCACGGACCAGACGAAGCAACCATAGTTGAAGAAATGCTTATTGCACTTACCAACATCGAAGCTTATTACGACCAACTCAACAAAATCCTCACACTCTACTTTGACAACGACATAACCGAACTCAAAGTATATGTAGGTGATGATGAGGTTATCAGCGAGTCAACAGCATCGTTCTTCCGCTACTTGAACGAGCCATGGTCAATTCCTTTGGCAGCACCCGAGCACAAAGCCAAATCTGCATATAACAAGAAAGCTGCAGCAGGCACTGTCGTACTCTCACTTGGCGAGAACCTCAAGACAATAGGCGACTACTTCTTCTGGAACTATATATGGGGCAGTGATGTGGAAATCAACCTGTATGCTATGGAACCACCAACAATGGGCGACAATACTTTCAACTGGTTGTCCATAGAGGGTGCTACCTTGCACGTGAGAAACGACGCTTCGGTAGTAAGCAAATATCAGAAACACTCGTTGTGGAGCAAGTTCAATATAGTAGGCGACCTGCCTGCACCTGAAAAGACTCCTGAATATACTGTTACTTTCGTTGCTAACGGCAAGACTATCAGCACACAAACAATTAAAGAAGGTCATGCAGCCGAAGAACCCACAGCACCTCAAGTAATAGGTAAGAACTTCATAGGTTGGGACAAAGAATTCTTGAATATTAAATCGAACCTTACAGTTACAGCACAATATGAGGACATCAAGTACGCTGTTATCTTCTTCGATTGGGACGGCGAAATCCTCAGCGCACAAGAAGTTAAACATGGTGGTAATGCCGTTGCACCTGCCGAACCTACAAGAGCCAACTGGAAATTCACGGGCTGGAGCAAAGACTTCACCAATGTAACCGAACCACTCAGCATTGAGGCACTGTACGAGCAGCAAGTTGCAACTGTTACTTTCCTTGATAAAGACGGCAACACCATTGATTCTCGTATTGTTACCATTGGCAGTAGCATAACCGACCTGCCTAAGGCTCCCGTTGTTGAAGGCTATACCTTCATAGGCTGGGAGAACGAGTTGTGGCTTAGTGATGTACAGTTCGATTTCTCTACAATAGCCCTGTATGAAAAGACCGTTCTTCAAGAATTTACCGTTGTCTTCCTTGATCACGACGGAACAGAGTTGTCAAAACAAACCGTTACTGAAGGCGAATCAGCCGTAGCACCTGCCAACCCGACTTGGGAAGGCCACAACTTCACCGGCTGGGACAAAGACTTCTCAAATGTTCAGTCAGATCTCACCATAACTGCTGTATATGATGTTACACTCTACACCGTTACTTTCGTTGATTGGAACGGAACGGTACTTGCTGTAGATAAAGTAGAACCGGGCAAAGATGCGACAGCACCTGCTAACCCGACACGACCCGGATATGCTTTCACAGGATGGGACATCGACTTTACCAATGTGCAGTCAGACCTGACCGTTACTGCACAATACGAACAACAAGCTGCAGGAGAAGTTTCAATCAACATAACCATTGAAGGTAACGGACATGTCATTGCAGTTGATAAAGACAACAATGAGGTTGCTTTGAACGGCAAGTTTGCCAAAGGTACAGAACTCACCCTTACCGCAGTAGCTGACGAAGGCAATGAGTTTGTAAGTTGGAGCATCGGTGCTACTCAACTATCTACTCTAAATACTATTAAGGTTATTCTTAATGCTGATATGAGCCTTACAGCAAACTTCCGCGAGGTAACAGGTATAGAAGATATTAACGCCGAACAACTCCTCAAACCGCTCAAAGTGATGGACGAGAACGGTAGAGTTTATATCCTCATGCCTGATGGCAGACGATTCAATGTTGCAGGACAACAACTGAAATAGTATCCTAATCCCAAGTCGGTTTTTATAACCGATTTGGGACAGACTATTCATAAAGCAAAAAAGAAAAGCGTGTGGTAAGTCGCTACACGCTTCTTTTTGTTAAATATACTTAATAAACCTCACAAAATAGCAAAAAATATAAAATATACTTTAGATTTTTGCAAAATAGTATTCCTTATTTCGAATATAGGTAGCGTTTGATACTGTTCTTCGGAGTTTTCTCGAACTCGTCAGGATGCAGTTCTATCTCGTTGATTTGTTCGTATGAAGCAAGCATCTTATTTACCTCTTTCCTTGTTTTTTCAAGTTGTGGAACAATATCGTCGTGAGTAAGACCTGCTTGGTCGCAAGCGTCCATATCAGGATGAACCAAAGCCACTATTTTCTCTCCGCGCTGAATAACTATACTCTCCATAACGAAAGGCATATTATTCAGTTTGTCCTCAATCTCTTCAGGATATATATTCTGTCCTGAAGGACCAAGCAACATTGTCTTGCAACGCCCTTTGATAAAAATGTTTCCATTTGAATCGACATAACCCAAATCGCCTGTACGAAGCCAACCATCCTCCGTGAAACTTGCCTTAGTTGCCTCATCGTTCTTGTAATAGCCGAGCATCACATTATCACCACGAACAACCAGCTCGCCTATACCTTCTTCGTTGACATTGTCAACACGAACCTCCATACAATCAAGTATCTTTCCGCAACTTGTAGGTACAAACTGTGTCCAATGCGAATAGGAGATAAGTGGGGCTGTCTCAGTCATTCCATAACCAATAGTAAAGGGGAATTTAAGTTTGCGGAAGAAACTCTCCACCTCTGCGTTCATTGCAGCACCACCGATTATTATCTCCTCAAAAGCACCACCGAAAACGCTTACAAGTTTCTTGCTTATTTGGCTAAGTACCATCTCGTCAAGATACGGCACTTTCAGCACCCAACTCATTGGCGGTTTGGCAATCATAGGCTGTATCTGCTTGCGATAAATCTTCTCAATGATAAGTGGCACACTCAGGATTAGCGTAGGTTTGATTTCAGCAAAAGCGGCAAGAAGCACTTTAGGTGTCGGCATACGGGTAATGAAATAAGTATGTCCGCCGATTGTTGAGTTGCCAATGAAGTCGAAGGCACAGCCGTAGGCGTGTGCAAGTGGCAAGAAGGTAACCATACGGTCACCACGATATAGGAGCGTATGAGCAGGATTGCCGGCGGCGTAGGCATTATGCCCGTACAAGGCATTCGACGCAAGTGCCCGACCGGTAGTCATCACACCCTTAGAAAAGCCCGTTGTACCTGATGTATAGTTAATAGAGGCTATCTCTTCGTTATCTTTGTAATCGTAACGAATACAATCGGGGAAGAAATTGCCCTTGAACTTCTTGTCGAAGAGTTGCTGTATAGCCTCAGGAGAGATAAGTTCTTTTGTAAGAGCAAACTTGATACCTAACTCTTTATCAACGAAAGGTAGAGCGGCATCAATAACCGACAATGGTTTGAATTTAGTAAGCGATATGACTGCGCGTACCTGACCGAGTTCGTTCTCGTCAAGATGATCCCAGATATAATCGGCGGTAAAAAGCAGTTTAGAGTCCGAATGACGAACGATGTGATGCACATCTTCGGGTCGGAAATCTTGAAGAATCGGAACAATAACAGCACCATAAGTTATCGTAGCGATATACGCGACAGCCCAATGTGTGGAGTTTCTGCCAATAAGCGATACTTTGTCGTTCTTTTCAATACCGCATTGCTTGAAGAGCAAATGTAGTTTTTCAACTTGTTCAGCCACCTGACCATAAGTCAGCGTGTATTTTGTTTCATAGTCAGAAAAAGCAGGCAAATCCCAATTCTGACGAAAGGAGTCCTCAAACATCCTTACAAAATTCTCTTTTACCATAAATAGTTTGTTTTAAGTCCTTTACTTTCCAACCCTCCTACGAGAATAGGCTAATAAAGGATAATTATTTGATTTTTTATATCACAAAATTACAATTTTTATACCAAAACTGCAAAATCTGTTTCTCATTCGGTATTTTTAGTATTTCAACCAGTCAAGAAAATCGTCAATATCTTCGTCGTAACCATACGGCTTACTTATAGTCTCACCTTCAGGTGATAGTTGTATATAGAAAGGTTGTGCATTAGAGCCAAACCGACTACGCTGAACATAACTCCATTTCTCGCCTATCGTCTCAAGCGTTATTTGTTTGCCGTTTTCCTCTACCACAATAGGTTCTGCAAGCCTCTCTTTATCGTCAACCATAAGAGTTATAATCTCATAGTTTTTAAGCCGTTCAGCGACTTGCGGGTTGGCAAACACCGCAGCTTCCATCTTACGACAGTTGACGCAACCGAAACCTGAGAAATCGAGCATTATCGGTTTATCTGCCTTAAAATCAAACATATCCGTCTGTTTCGACGAGCGTTTCCATTGTTCTACCTGAGCCGTTGCCGGTGGGGCGAAGGCTGAAATGGCTTTAACAGGCGCACCGAAAAGTCCGGGAATCATATATAGCGCAAAGGCTAATGATGCAAAAGCGAGCATAAAGCGGGGAACGGAAATATGTGTATCTTCGTCATCGTAAGGGAAACGATAAACACCTAACAGATAAAGTCCCAAAAGAAGGAAAATAATGATCCACAGCACTATGAAAGTCTCTCTTGAGAGCAAGCCCCACCCTTCTACCATATCGGCAACAGAGAAGAACTTAAGCGCAAAAGCAAGTTCTACAAAAGCAAGAGTTACTTTCAGTCGGTTCATCCAACCACCAGACTTAGGCAATCGTTTTATAATGTTTGGGAACAAGGCGCATAATGCAAAAGGTATGGCAAGTGTTATTGAGAAACCGAGCATACCAACAGTGGGTGCCAAAAAAGAATTACTTGACACTTCTACAAGCAGAGTGCCTATGATAGGTCCTGTGCAAGAGAACGACACGATAACGAGCGTGAAAGCCATCAACAAAACACTCAAAAAACCGGCTTTTGACGATGATGCGTTAGTCAGTTTCGTACTCCACGAGGCTGGCAGTGTAATCTCAAAAGCGCCAAAGAACGACAAAGCAAACACCACAAGCAAAGCAAAAAAGAACAAGTTCAGCCAAGCGTTAGTTGATATATCGTTCAGAGCGGACGCTCCCATTAGAAGGGTAATTATCAGACCTAAACCGACATAGATTATTATTATAGCAAGTCCGTATAATAGTGCATCTTTAAGCGCACTATTCCCCCATCCTTTGGTTTTTGATATTCGTTCTTGCTTCTTTATGAAAAACGAAACGGTCATTGGTATTATAGGCCACACACATGGGGTAAAAATCGCTATCAAACCACCAAGCAACCCGAGCAGAAAGATTGTCCAAAGACTCGAATCAAGGTGAGATCCTGAAACAAGTTCAGGATGAGGATTCCCCTCATTCTGACGAAGGTCTGAACCTCTCTCCTCATTCTGACGAAGGTCAGAATCTAAACCATTAACAGAAAAAATATAATGATTAGGCGGAGTGCATTGAACATCGTTGCAAGCAATAAAGATGACATCAAACTTACAACTATCATCAAGTGCTTGCCATTGCTGCTTGAAGATAACTTTGTTTTCGTAATAAGCAACCGTATCAAGAAACATCTCGTCATACTGACTATGCAATTTGCCTTCTGCATTAAGTGGGGAGAGAGCTTTTGCATTTTTTGCAGTAATAGCAGTTTTGACTGGTCCGTCAGCCTTCATCTCAGTTGCATACAAATGCCAACCTTTGTCAATTTGTGCTTCAATAGTAAGCGTAAAAACGCTGTTGCTGTCGCTGTTCCACACTACTCTATGTTGCCACTTGACAGGCTCAACAATCTGTGCTTCAACGGATAAGCAAAGCAACAGAAAGAATATAATATTAACCAATTTACAATTCACAATTCAACAATATTTCACTACAAAATTACAAAAAATATATCATTTTTACAAAAATAACGCAAAAAACAACTATTTTCAAATCTATTTCAGCCAAATTGCGGGTGGAATTTGTAAAAATGATGAAAATTATACAATAAAAATATTGCGTCAGGATATGTTTCTGACGCAATATAATTTTGTGAGTAATTAGGTTGCTTTTATTTAATAAGATAACATCTTACCTGACAAGAACTATTTCTGCCTTTTGACCAATACGGACGATATATAAGCCTTGTGGCAGAGCATAAACGAAGTTCGAAACCGCTGTACGAGTTACAACAAGGCGACCCATATAATCATAAACACTGACGCTTGCCGGCTCTTTAAGTTCTATCTTAACTTCCCCTTGAAGTGCTCGGATTGTATAATCAGCAACCACATTATTGAGTTCAGAAGGCACATTACCTGCTTTCTTGTATAGTTGGACAGGCTTTTGCGGATTAGTGTAATAGCGGAAATAACCTGCTGTATTGTAGTTGAGTTTTCTCTCTGACAGACTGCCTGTTCCGGAAATAATAGCATCGCCACTTGCAGAAATTGAAATATCATTTAATATCTGCTCATCACTTATATTGATCTTATTACCATTCTCCGTAATACCATAGTACATATCGTCTGTTGCTTTGATAGTAAAGCCGCCGGACACCTCCTCTATAACGAATGCGGCATTGTTAGTTGTTTCGTCAGCTACGATGGTATTATCGTTTATCTCAACACTTATCATACTCTTATCCGCATTCTCATTACCACGATCGCCATTGAGAGCCTTACCGCTCTGTTCGTTGACAATAAGATAATATCCCTTCCAATCAGAAGGCGTTGACTCTACTTTAACATAGTCGCCATCCGGCATTTCGTCGCCACCGCCGGTACCTGCCAAACGACCGGTACCTGATAGTTCCATTACTACATCAACAACTTCCGAACTACTAATAGTAAGTGTAGCAGTATGTTTGCCCGTCTGTGTCGGTTGATAGATAACGGCTACTGGTTGTCCTGCAAGAGCCTGTTCAGCAGTTACTTTTGACGGCGAGACAACGAAGAAATCAGAATGAGTGCCACTAACAGTAAGAGTAAAATCTTTGGTTACAGCGGCGGCTTTAAGTGTGAACGACTGTGTGTTTTTCTCGTTTATATTGACCGAGCCGAAACCTATTTTTGTACCTGACGAAGGTTGTACTACAATAGGATAGTCGTAACTGACACCACTATATGCATTTTTGAGTTTGCTCAAATCTACTTTCTCACCTTTTTTATTGCCCCAGATATATTCAGCGAGTTCAGGATAGTCAATGAATGGGTTACGATTGTGTTGAGCATCACTGTTATTCAGGTTATATGCAGCATCATTGCGCTTCAACTCTTTTCTGACACCGGGTCTTCGCGATGCCATTTCATAAAAAGGTTGATGGCATACTGAGTAAGATTAGTTTTTTTATCGTTATAAGTAAAAACTACTTCCCCTTCCGACGACTTGAGGAAAGTGGTAGTACGATATGCGGCACACATATAGAAATACGAACGCGCCAAATCGCCCTTAAACTCATCGTCCGGCTCAAACACCTTGCCGCTGTATCCGCTGAAGGTGGAAGTCCCTAACCTGCCTTTTGCATTACTGCTGTTGTCGCACTTTACTCCATTGGCGCACTCGCCGTATGGGTAATTGCCACGCTGGTTGTTGACCTTGCCGTCGGTGGGATAGACATTGAACACATCCGACTTGGGCAGACCGCTTCCGAACCAAGATTGTGGAACGGTATGCTCGCGGTTGTAGCAGTCGCACACATTCTTGTAACCGCTTGAACATTCGTCGGTTTTGACAGTGAAATTACACGATGAATAGATATCAAACAGATTGCCGTTGGCATCGGCATCGGTGTACTTGTAAAGGTCGTACAGACCGTCATAGCCCACATTGTCGTGGCTTGAGACTTTGGAATAGAGGGCGTCGAGGATGGCATCCCCTGTCTTGCCGTCAACCGACACATAATAGTTATCGGGTGTGTCAGCAAAAGCCCAAGCACTTATGCATAAGGCAATAAGAAAGAAGTGTTTTTTCATGGTATTATTGTGTTGTTAAATTGTTAAATTTTTTCTACAAGTTGTTGCATATTTACTTGCATTTGTTCGCCTGACTGCATATTTTTCAGATTGACAGTATTGTTTTGCATTTCCGTTTCGCCAACCACAGCCACAAACTGTATCTGCTGACGATTGGCATAATCCATTTGTTTCTTAATCTTACAGACATCTGGATAGACTTCCGCATTAACGCCTCTACTGCGTAATTCTTCAGCCCAACGAAAAGCATATTTCCGCTCCTTCTCACCAAAATGTGCAAACATTATACAAGTTTTTTCAACGCTTGTTTCAGGATAGAGATTAAGTTGGTTGAGCACATCATAAATGCGGTCTGCACCAAAACTTATTCCCACGCCCGAAACACCCGGCATACCAAAGATGCCTGTCAGGTTGTCGTATCTGCCACCACCTGTTATGCTACCAATCTCCACATCAAGGGCTTTGACTTCAAAGATAGCACCTGTGTAATAGTTAAGTCCTCGTGCAAGAGTGAGGTCTATCTCTATACTAAAACCGCCGTCGTCTTGCTCTGCCTGACAAGCTTCTGCGGTAAGAGCTAATATCTGCTCCAATTCCTCTATTCCTTTAAGTCCTACCAATGAGTCTTTTAATACCTCTTTAAGCGTTTGCAGTTTCTTCTCGTTACTGCCTTCCATATTGAATATAGGTTGCAATTTATCAACTGCTTCTGTTGTCAAGCCCTTATCAAGCAATTCTTCATTGACTTTCTCAAGACCCATCTTGTCAAGTTTGTCGATAGCAACAGTTATGTCAGTCAATTTGTCGGGCATACCGATAAGTTCAGCAATACCTGCAAGTATCTTCCTGTTGTTAAGTTTCAGGCATACTCTTATACCTAAACTCTTATATACTTGCTTAACTATACTTATCAGTTCTGCTTCGCATAGTAACGAATCTGTACCGACGACATCCACATCGCACTGATAGAACTCGCGGTATCTGCCTTTTTGTGGTCTGTCGGCACGCCATACAGGTTGAATCTGATAGCGGCGGAAAGGAAAAACAATCTTTTCTCGGTTCTGCACTACAAATCGTGCAAAAGGCACTGTCAGGTCATAGCGCAGTCCTTTTTCAGAGACAAGTTTATTTGCGCTGTTCGATGTCAAATCACTTGCACTATTGGATGTAAGCGCAGAGAGCCAATCGCCTGAATTGAGAATCTTAAACAGCAGTTTATCACCTTCTTCGCCATACTTGCCCATGAGCGTTGAGAGGTTTTCCATAGCAGGTGTCTCAATCTGCTGAAAACCATAGGTGCGGAAAACTTTTTTCAAAGTATCAAAAATATAAGTGCGTTTCGCCATCTCCTCAGGCGTAAAATCGCGCGTCCCTTTTGGAATTGAAGGTTTCATATTTAGTTGACAATTGATAGTTAATAATTGATATCATCAGTAAGTATGCTATAAATTCTCTCTGCGCTGTCTTGTTCGGAAAGGACAAAGTTTTTGGCACTTCCACCCATCATCGCTTGCTCACTAAAGCAAGTATCTAACGCTGTTTTAAGTGTTTTATAGTTTTTTATAGGAATAGCAGCCTGAGCTTCAATAAGACCCTCTGCCTCACGAAAACGATGATAGTTAGGTCCAAAGCATACGGGTATGCCATACGCAGCCGCCTCAAGAGTATTATGTATGCCCACTCCAAAGCCGCCACCTATATATGCCACCTGACCATATCTGTATAACTGCGACAAGACACCTATTGTATCAACAAGCAACACACGGCAAGATGAGATGTTTTGTTCTGTCAGTTCAGTATATCTCAATATTCTGCCCTCAAACATATTAAACAAGAAATGAAGATGTTTCTCGTCAATCTCATGAGGAGCAAGAATAAGATATAAGTCAGGATTTTCCTTCCAATAGCGATAAAGCAGTTTCTCATCAGGCATCCAAGTGCTACCTGCGACAAGTACCTGTCTCAAATTGGCAAACTTGCCTACCAATGGTTGGTCGGCATCTCTTTTTGCCACTTGCAACACCCTATTAAAACGAGGATCGCCTACTATAGCAGTGTTGGTTATACCATACTGATGCAAAAGAAGTTCTGACTGCTTATCTTGAACTAAAACTTGTGTGAAACATTTGAGCAGGCGACGATACCACCACCCTACTACGGGTTTGAAAAATGCTTGATTCTTACGAAATATAGAGGCAACACTATATGTAGGTATTGCGCGTTTTTTCAATTCCTTTAGATATGCCGGCCAAAATTCATATTTGACAAATACTGCTAATTCCGGTTGAACCATATCCAAAAAACGACGCACCCGCCTACGAGTTGCAAAAGGCAGATATGCCACTATATCCGCACCATCGTAATCTTTTCGAAGTTCGTAACCAGATGGAGAAAAGAAGGTTAGCAACACTTTTTTGTCTGGTTGGCGCAACCTAAATAACTCTATTACAGGCCGAATCTGTTCGAACTCACCAACAGATGCGGCGTGAAACCATACATAACCCGTGCCCTTTTCCGACACCTTCTCTGATATAGAAGCAAGCGTCTGACGCTCACCTCTTATAAGCAACTTTGCTTTCTTGTTAAACAAAGCCGCAATTCGCAATATAAATAAATAAAACCACATTTTCCTACAAAGATACAAATAATTCCGCAATTTTTTTGTATATTTGCAAAAAATTATGAATAAAGATAGGAAAAACATACAATGATAAACATTTTAGCAATTGAAAGTTCGTGCGATGATACGAGTGCCGCAGTGCTTCAAGACGGCATATTAAAATCTAATGTAACAGCCTCGCAGAAGGTTCACGAAGAATATGGTGGTGTGGTACCCGAACTTGCATCTCGCGCTCATCAGCAGAACATTGTGCCCGTTGTTGATACCGCTCTTAAACGGGCAGGCATCACTGCCAAAGACCTTTCGGCAATAGCTTTCACACGAGGTCCCGGGCTACTTGGCAGCTTGCTTGTAGGTACAAGTTTTGCCAAAGGTATGGCTCTCGCTCTTGACATACCACTCGTAGAGGTCAACCACCTGCAAGGGCATATAATGGCTCATTTCGTTTCTGAAGGCAAACCCGAAGAAAAGCATCCACACTATCCGTTCATTTGTCTGCTTGTCAGCGGAGGCAACTCACAGTTAGTCAAGGTCAATGCGTACAATGATATGCAGATTTTAGGACAAACAATCGACGACGCAGCAGGTGAGGCGTTCGACAAATGTGCCAAAGTAATGGGACTACCATACCCGGGAGGACCGATCATTGACAGACTTGCCAAAGAAGGTAATCCACACGCTTTTCATTTTGCCGAACCGCATGTACCCGGATATGACTATAGTTTTTCCGGACTGAAAACATCTTTTCTGTATTTCCTACGGGACAACCTCAAGGAAAACTCTGATTTCATCGAAGAGAACAAAACTGACCTTTGTGCATCGTTGCAATTCACCATTATTGACATACTTATGAAGCAACTCGTCAGGGTAACAAAAGAGACAAACATTCGTGAAGTGGCAGTTGCCGGCGGTGTGAGTGCCAACAGCGGACTTCGTAGGACAATGCTCGACTATGGCAAACGATATGGTTGGAAAGTATATATACCGCCATTCTCCTTCACTACCGACAATGCTGCTATGATAGCACAAGCAGGTTACTTCAAGTATCTTGACCACGATTTTTGCTCCATTGACGCTCTACCTTTTGCAAGAACGGTAATTTAACTTATGAGAAAAATAATAGATATATTAAAAGAACAGGCAGACATTATAATTTTCATAGTGGTTATGCTTTGTGCCAACTGGCTCTGGAAACTATGTATCGATGGAGAAGAGGCTACAGGCATAGTCTATTTCTTAGGGTTGGATGTATCCTCTTTTTTCCATTTTTTTGCCAAAACACTAACACGAGAAGTATATGCTATTATGCACCATTTTCTGCCGGCATTGGTAATGTCAAGCGATGTAAAACTATCATTTACCGATAGTTCGTTTGGCTCACACACCGCTTGGACTTGCACAGCCGTCAAGCAGTCGTTCATCTGGATTTGCATAATGATTTTCTCTCGTGGCAGCTGGAAACACAAACTTTGGTACATTCCCCTTGGAATACTTTGTTTCCACATTATCAATATAATAAGACTTTGTATATTGACCTACATCGTCGGGTATCAGCATGAGCTTTTCGACTTATTCCATCTCTATATACTTAAATATATGTTCTATTTCCTTATGTTCTTAATTTGGGTATTATGGAATGAGAAATTTGGAACAAGGTATGAAAAATTGTAAATTGTGAATTGTGAATTGTGAATGCCACCCAAATAAATAAGGAAATTCTACGCTTGGCGATACCATCCATTCTTGCCAACATAACCATACCGCTTGTAGGTTTGGTGGATACAGCCGTTGTAGGACATATCGGCAATGCCGTTGCTATTGGCGGTATCGCTATAGGCTCTATGCTTTTCGACTTGCTGTATTGGAATTTTGGCTTTTTGCGTGTAGGTACAAGCGGACTGACAGCACAAGCGTATGGCAGAAACGACCAATCAACACAAGTTCGTTTGTTACACCAGAGTGTTCTGACAGCTGTCGTTGCAGCACTGATAATATGGCTGTTGCAGTACTTATTTTTAGAAGTGGTGATGCTACTCATGCCTTGTAGCAACGATGTGGCACAAATAGCAAAACACTATTTCTATATACGAATATGGGCTGCTCCCGCCACACTCTCACTTATGGCACTTCGAGGCTGGTTTATCGGCATGCAAAACACTTTCGCCACTATGATTATCGACTTGACTGTCAATGTGGTCAATATAGTTGCAAGCGTAGGGTTCGCATTTTATACAAAAGCCGGTGTACTGGGTGTTGCTTGGGGTACACTCGTTGCGCAATATAGCGGACTGTTGGTAGCGGTAATGATACTTGCCGTTAAATATAAATTCGTATGGAAACGCCTTCCTACAAGCACGCTTATACAAGATACTAAGATGCTGTTCCGTCTAAACGGTAACTTGTTTATCCGCTCTTTGTGCTTTATGGTAGTGTATATCGGCTTTACTTCCCTCTCATCCTCGTATGGCGATACCGAACTCGCAATAGCAAGTATCATTATGAAACTGTTTATGCTTTTCTCTTATTTCACCGACGGCTTTGCATACGCCGCTGAAGCAATGACAGGACGGTTCATAGGACTAAAAAATTTTGACGACCTCAAAAAAACCATCTCTTGGCTTATCGTTTGGACTCTTTTTATAAGCATTATATGGTCGCTTATCCATATCTTTTGGGCAAAAGATATGATTTACCTCCTCACCTCGGATATTGAATTGGCAGCCTCGTCAATGCAATACAAACTTTGGATAATAACGATGCCACTTCTTGGTGGTTTGGCATTTCTTTGGGATGGAGTGTTTATTGGTGCTGCTGACGGCATTTCCGTTAGAAACGCAATGATAGAAGCGGCGCTGGCATTTATCATTGCATATTTGGCACTATTCAAAGCTTGGGGAATCAATGCCTTGTATTTGGCATACGCCATGCACCTTTTAGCAAGATCGTTGAGCCTTACAATAAGATACTTTAACAGCACATGGACAAAGGCATAAGTTATGAGCAAAAAACAAAAATACTATACCGTCTGGAATGGCAGAAACACCGGCGTTTTCACTTCTTGGGAAGAGTGCGAAAAACAGGTCTTGGGCTTTGAAGGAGCGCAATTTAAGTCATTTCCAACAAAAGAAGAAGCAGAACAAGCCTTCGAACAGAGTGCTGTCGAGTACATCGTTAAAACTAATAACCGACATACAGACTTGCAATTTCGGGAACTGCCTGACCCTAAAACCGTTGCACCGTTTGTATATCCATCGCTTGCCGTTGACGCAGCCTGCTCACACAATCCCGGACCGGTAGAATATCGCGGTGTTGACCCAAACACCGGGAAACAAATTTTCCATGTCGGGCCTTTTCAGAATGGTACAAACAACATCGGCGAGTTTCTTGCACTTGTACACGCTATGGCATATATGGAGAAAAAAGGCATCAACTACCCCATTTATTCCGACAGTCGAAATGCCATTCTTTGGATACGACAAGGGAAATGCAAGACCAAATTGAAGGAAGATAGCCGAAACGCACCTTTGTTTGACCTCATCCGCAGAGCAGAACGATGGCTCAATACACATAATGTAGAAAACTATACCATTCTTAAATGGAATACCGAAGAATGGGGCGAAATTCCCGCCGATTTCGGTAGAAAATAATTTACAAAGCAACTTTATCAAACGACTTTCTGAAATAAAAAACACCGCTTGTGTATTTCACAAACGGAGTTTTCTGTACCCAGGGCCGGGGTCGAACCGGCACGGGTCGCCCCACTGGTGTTTGAGACCAGCGCGTCTACCGATTCCGCCACCTGGGCATCGTCAGAATTTTTTCGGACAAAGAATTCTCTCGCAAGCTCGAAAATTAAAGTCCTCAAAAATTCTTCCTCTTGCTCAAAAAACAAGTTTTTTTCGCATTTTTGATAACAAAATTATTGTACACCCACTTTCAAAAAACATTGCGAAAACCACATTTTTCTCAAAAGCACTGCAAAAATACTACTTTTTTTTGATTTTTGCAAATTTATTTGCTATTATACAAAAAAAAAACTAAATTTGTGCGTTTTTAGGACTTATTCAAACATAAAAATGCCTATCTTGAATGCCATATATAGAATTGTTTGCTACTTTTGGCATACGCTGACTGCAGTTAATACCGCCGGCTATGGCATTCACTCACCCCTACTTTTCTATTGGACAAGATTTCTCATAAACGAAACATACCCTTACTATTGTTTCAAAGATATTGAAAATGAGAGAGAAAGACTACTGCGCGCCAAAAAGAAAATTTTTGTTGAAGACTTCGGTACCGGCAAATCAGAAGAACGAACACTTAGGCATATCGCACAAACATCACTTATGTCAAAGCAAGAAGCGCAGATACTTTTCAGACTCTTGTATGACTCACAACCTGAAGCCATACTTGAGTTAGGAACCGACCTCGGCATTACAACAAGTTACATTGCAAAAGCCTGCCCCAAAGCCAAAATAACGACCATGGAAGGCAGTCGTGAAATACTCGAAGAAGCCCGGAAAATATGGAAAAAACTCGAAATAAACAACATTACCGCAGTTGAAGGCAATATCGACAACACCCTGCAAGAGTTTGTAAAACAAGTGGATAAACTTAATTGGGTCATAATCGATGCCAATCATACAGAAAAAGCCACATTAGAGTACTACAAGCAAATACTGCCATTACTGACTGAAAGCAGCATTGTAGTTATCGACGACATCTACTATAGCCCGGAAATGCATCGGGCATGGAAAACAATTAGAGACACTGAAGAAGTAACTTGTTCAATCAATCTCTTTGATATGGGAATACTTTTTTACAACAAAAACTTACTGCATAAACACTTTAAAATCAGAATATAACATCTACCAATTATGAAAATATACACTAAAACCGGTGATAAAGGAACTACATCGCTCATAGGAGGAAAACGAGTCAGCAAAGCCTCACTAAGACTCAACTGCTATGGGACTTCCGATGAACTGAACTCTTTTATAGGACTGCTTCGGACAAAACTTGAAGGAGAAACACTTCAGGCTGACGTAACACTGCTGAAAATTCAAAACAAACTGTTCAACCTCGGAGCATACCTCGCTACCGAACCACAAAACAGTGAGGAAACGAAAAATAACAACAAAAAAATCCGGATCGAAGAAAACGATGTCCTTTTTTTAGAGAATGAAATAGATAATCTGTCTGCCCAATCGGTTGAAATACACAACTTTGTACTACCGGCCGGTTCGGAACAAATTGCACTCTGCCATGTCTGTCGCACAGTATGCAGACGATTAGAACGACTGATGGTTGAACTCGCAGAAAATACCGATGTAGAGCAGGCTGCACTCAAATATGTAAACCGACTGAGCGATTTTTTCTTTCAACTCGCACTTTTTTGTACAAAATGTGAGAAAATAGTACCAAATTTTTGGAACTTGTAAAAAAAATGCAAAAATTATTGTTAAAATAAAATTTTTTTATTATTTTTGCAGAAATTTTGTGAATTGTATATTTTTGTGAATATTTAAAAAGTAGGTAAAATTATGGTTTGGACGCTGGAATTAGCCTCAAAGTTGGAAGATGCACCATGGCCTGCAACAAAGGAAGAACTGCTTGATTACGCTGTTCGCACGGGTGCCCCTCTCGAAGTTGTAGAGAACCTCGAAGAGTTGGAGGATGAAGATGAGGTATATGATTCAATTGAGGACTTATGGCCTGATTACCCCAGTAAAGAAGATTTTTTCTTCGACGAGGAAGAGTATTGATATTGTGAGTTTCCGAAAAGGAGACTAATATGATTGTCGGATATGAAAAGACGGATTGTTCTAATCTTTTGCATTGTATTGTCAACCGTTGCTATAGCACAGTTTGACCCGCAGATTGGACAATTTATGTATTTTCAATCCGCCGTCAATCCGGCAGCGGTCGGAGCTGACGATTTGATGAGAGTAAGCGGATTGCACCGAATGTCGTTCGTAGGGTTCAAAAACGCCCCAATGAGTACCTTCTTCTCTTTCGGGTCTGCCTTTAATATAGGTAAGACGCGACACGGAGCCGGCATACGCTTTTTGAACGACAAATACGGTTTGTTTTCAACTCAAGCTCTACATGCGCAGTATGCCTATCGGCAGAAATTGGGCAAAGGATTTTTGAGTGCGGGAGTGGATTTAGGGTTTGTCAATGTTGCTTTCAAAGGCGATAGCGTCAACTTGGACGATTTGGTGAGTATGGGTTCAACCTATCACGAACAAAACGACCAAGCCGTTCCGATGAGTAAGAAAAACGGTATGGGTTTTGACTTGGGAATAGGTATTTACTACACTTGCCCAAGTTTTTGGGTGGGAACAAGCTACTCGCACTTGAGTTTCCCAAAAATTCACTGGGATGACAAAACCGATATGAAACTTCGTGGAACACTCTATTTTATGGGAGGATATGTTTGGAGGCTGAAAAACAAAAATTGGCATCTGTTGCCGTCAGCAATGGTAATGACCGACTTTACTTCTTGGGATGTTGACCTTGTTTTTCAGGCAGAACTGAAAGAACGCTTCCGCTTCGGATTGAGTTATCGAATAGCAAGCAGTGTGGGAGTGTTGATAAGTGGAGACATAATAACAGGTCTTACATTAGGTTACACCTACGAGTTGTCAACAAGCAAACTACTGCTTGAAAGCTACGGCTCACACGAGATTTATCTATCTTACGGGTTTAATGTTTTGAAGCCTAAACGAAATAGTAAATACAAAAGTATCAGATTTATGTAAGTTAGAAAAATAAATTTGCAAAAACTGATAAAACAAAATATAGAAAACTAAAAATATTAAACATAAATCATTATTTGTTTTATGAAATTTAAGCACATATTGCTGTTTATACTTGCAGCAACGGTATTAGTCGGATGTAACGCTCCTAAAGGTGAACTTGTCGGACGCAACAAGCGTGCAACAAAATTCAAAGAAGCACATCCCTATGGTATGGTTTTCATTCATAAAGGGCATTTTATGATGGGTAACAACAAGCAGTCGGCAGTCTTTGATGAGCCTGACAACCAGATGATGTCCACAGTTGATGCTTTCTGGATGGATGAAACCGAGATAACCAACAATGAGTATAAACAATTTGTTGATTGGGTTCGCGACTCAATCGCATACGATATGCTCATTCAGTCAAGCGAAGAGAATGCAGAAATCTATGCCAAACCGCTCATCAAAAGTGCGGATGCAGAATTAGACACCGATACTGCAAACGGAAAACGCAATTTCAAAATCAACTGGAAAAAGAAAATTCCTTGGAATAAATACATCCCGCAAGGAGAGCAAGTTGATGCCGGCGAATATGCAGACGAGGACGAATTCTCACCTGCTATTGCTTCATTGTTCTATGAGAACACTGGGCAAATAAATGTCAACCGTTTTCAATATCGCTACTCTTGGCTCAACTACGATGAGTTGTCGAAAATCGGCAACCGCTTCGATGTGGCAACAGGTGCATACCCTCCGGGTGCATCTGTACATGTTGATGTCGCTTGGGTAGATGATGACCATGTTATTCATGTAGAGACCGTTGAACGCGAACTAACTTCACCCAAAGACTTGGAAACTCACATGATTATCGGTGTTTATCCTGATACACTTGTTTGGGAACGCGACTTCGAAAACTCACACAACGAGCCTGAGATGTTCAAGTATTTCGGACACCCTGGTTTCAACGACTATCCTGTTGTTGGTGTAACTTGGGAACAAGCAGATGCATTCTGCCATTGGCGTACCGACTTTTTTGCTAACAACTCCGGTCAGAACGCACAACCTTACCGCTTACCAAACGAGGCTGAGTGGGAGTTTGCCGCTCGTGGTGGTCGCAAGTTTGCAACCTACCCTTGGGGTGGCAACTATGTCCGCAACGAGAAAGGTTGCTATTTGGCTAACTTCAAACCTTATCACGGTGGCTACGAACCCGACGGCGCAGTTAAGACTTGGGCTGTAGCACAATATCGCCCAAACGACTTCGGCTTGTTTGATATGGCAGGTAATGTGGCAGAATGGACATGCTCACAATTCATCAACTCGTCAAGCGTTTATGTTCACGATTTGAACCCCACCTTCATCTATCGTGCTCGCCGATCAGACCCTGAAGTCTTGAAACGCAAGGTTATTCGTGGCGGTAGTTGGAAAGATATATCTTACTATCTGCAATGTGGTTCGCGCACATACGAGTATCAATACGAGGCTCGTTCGTATATTGGTTTCCGTTGCGTACGCTCGATTGTTGGCGACAAACATAAATAAACATTGCTCATAATTTCAAAACAAGAAAATAATTAACTTATATACAAAAACCTTAAAAAATCTAATGTTTTATGGCTAACGAACCCAAAAAAAAGAGTGCTTTCCGTGAGTGGTACGAGCAAGACTCTGTTAAAATCGTTGTAAATGCAACCTACTGTCTTGGTGCATCTGTCGTTCTTATTGGTGCGTTGTTCAAACTGATGCACTGGCCCGGTGCCGGTATCATGCTTACCGCCGGTATGTGTACTGAAGCGTTCCTTTTCGCAATCGGTGTATTCGACAAGCCGCATATTGACTATCACTGGGAGAATATGTTCCCTGTTCTTTTGGAAGATGAGGCCAAACCCGTTGATTTGAATGAAGTGAAAGGCGGCAAGGGCAACGGCATCTCAGGTATCCAGCCCATTACCGTTCCTTCCGTAACAACGAATGCGGGTGGCGGTGTGCTCAGTTCGTTAGCAGATGCCGATGTTCAGACATTCCGTGAAGGTTTGAAGAAACTTACAGATACGGCCGGCAAACTTGCAGACCTTGGCAAAGTAACAGCTGCTGCTGAACAACTCACACAAAACATGGTAGCAGCAGGTGCCTCTGCAGCACAATTTGCTCAAGGACAACAACAACTCAATCAAATATCTGCTAATCTTGGAACACAACTGCAAGGACTTAATGAGCAATATGCTACCGTTATTGCAAGTGTAAAACAAGTTTCAGACGATACAAAACAAAGCAACGCTGGTGTACGCAAAGTAAACGACCAACTCAATGCTCTTAACGCTGCTTACGAGTTGCAACTTCAATCACTCAATGCACAATCTGCAGCATTCAACCAGATTGCAAAGAACTCGCAATCACTTGGTCAGGCTGCAGACGATGTACTTAAATCATACCAAAGCGTTGCAAATGCCCAAAAGGCTTTGGCTACACAAGTTGAACAACTCAACAAAGTTTATGGCTCAATGCTGAATGCTGTTGCATAAGCACATAGGGTATAAAAAAAGAGTTTATTCAACAAAAAATTAACTTAAATTGTTTAATTAGTTAAAAAAAGTCACTATGGGTGGAGCAAAAAACTGTCCGGAAACCCCGCGGCAACGAATGATTGGTATGATGTACCTCGTGCTTACCGCAATGTTGGCTTTGAACGTTTCAACAGACATTCTTAACGGTTTCAAAATCGTTGATGATAGTTTGCAGAACACTTTCAAAGTAAATGACAGGCGTGCAAAAGACATTGTACACCAATTCGAAGGTGCATACGCGAACAATCCGGCAAAATACGAAATAAAATACAAACAAGCAAAGGCTATTCAAGCACAAGCAGATGCCGTTATTGCAATGCTTGACAGCGTAAAAAGAGAAATCGCTATCCGTTCTGATGCACCAATTGATAGCATTCAAAATGGAGTGCATTTGAAAGATGTTGTTGCTAAAGATAACCGCGAAGCAGCTACAATCGTATTCGGTATATCAGACGATGATCAATATGGTGTTACAGGTAGACGTGTTTTCTACGCACTTCACGATTTCCGCGATACCCTTATCACTATCGGCTCAAACCTTTTCCCCGACAGACATCAAGAGTATGACGAAGAGTTCCACACACTTATTGATATCTCATCATTCAACAAGGCTGAATTTGAAACTTGGCAATTTGCTACTTTCTATGATCAACCTTCGGGTGCTGCTCTTGCCGTATTGTCGAAACTGCAGAACGACGTTAGAAACGCAGAGGTAAAGATGATGCTTGAGTTGTACAATAGTTCAGATGCATCGGATATGCGTATCAACAAGATGGAAGCACTGGTTATTCCTGAGTCAAACAATGTTGTTCAAGGTGGCAAGTATAAAGCAAAAGTTATTCTTGCCGGTGTTGACTCTACTAAACTGCCTAAGTATTTCCTTGACGATAAAGAAATAAGTTCAAGTAACATTGAACTTCCTTCAGGCGCACTCGGTGAGCACAAACACACAGGTCGTTTGGTTGTTCAAAACGGCGAATTGGAAACAAGCTATCCCTTCCATTTCGAATATTCAGTAAACCCGGCTGCTGTGAATGTAAGTAATACCGAACTTTCTGTTGTATATCGCAACTATGAGAACAAGATGCATATTTCTGTTCCCGGTGTAGCAGCCGACAAAATTCGTGTTAATGTTACCGGCGCCACAATCAAAGGACAAGGAGCAGGTAAGTATGTTCTGAAGCCAAATGATAGCGCAAATGAAATTGGAATTAAGGTTCAAGGCGAGATTTCAGGTAGTTGGACTAACTTCCCTGAACAGAAGTTCCGCGTTAAGAACCTTCCGAAACCTGATACATACATCAGTATCGGAGATAGAAAGATTGAAACAGATGTCGTTTCAAAAAATATTCTTCGCGACAGCAAGATGACAATTAATGTTGGTTATGGACCTGACGACTTGCTTGAATTGGGCTATACCGTTACAATGTTTGATATAAAGATGCCGGGACACATGAACTCCAACATGAGTGGCAACAAACTACCGGCAAGCGAAATTAACTATATCAACCGTTTGAATGTAGGTGATGTTGTGGTTATCTATCCTACACGCGCCGTCACAGCTCAAGGTGCTGAAATTAAGAAAGGTCTACGCCCAATTGCAATAACAGTTAAATAAACGACAACTTCTGAAATAGCAAAATCGCTTACTACATAGAATCCTGAAGACTGGGTTCAAAAATGAAAATAAAAAAAATCTTAAGATATGAAAAAATTAAGTGTTGTAATATGTTTTCTTTTAGCAGTTCTTGGCGTAAGAGCACAGTACACTCAATTCCCTTTCTTTGACGAAAACGGATTGGTAACAACCATTGCTACGCAACCAAGCGACTCTAACAGAATAGTTACTGTTTATCATCGTGCGGACGACATTGCATGGTCACGCGTTGTGTATAGAGTAATAGATATGCGCTTTAAGCAAAACTATCCGCTACATTTCCCTTTACATAGCGATGATCCTGACTACCACAATCTGCTTAATGTCATTTTGGAAGCTATTCCTCAAGGCTTAAAGCTGTATAATGTACCCGCAAATTTGAAACCCAAATATGTCAACAAAGACGGTCAGATGGATACTATTCCTTATGTAGATGTGGCTGCGCGTTTCCGCTTGGATGTAAAGGTAGATGAAGAGCAGGAATTAGATGGTACAGAAGCAGGAGATAACCTTCATAAATCTTGTTGCGACCCATTTATGGTGCTTCACTATGATAGTGCCACAAATGTATTCTCGCCATTCTACGAAAACTTTGAGCGGTTCAATATGAACCAACTCAAGTATGTCATTCAAGAGATTCTCTTCTTTGACAAGCACTACTCTCGTATGTATAGCAAGATCCTTGCCATCGCTCCTGTTTATACAAAACCTGAGGAAACATCAAAAGACGGAAATCCTTACATCACACTTCAGAGAAATATGCTCTGCTGGATTGTGTTTGACGATTTGCGCCCGTATATGGCAAAACATTACATCCTTGATGTTAACGAACAAGCAAGCAATGGGTCTAAACGCCAGACATTTGACGACTTCTTCGCTCGCCAACTTTACACATCTTACCTGCTTGGCGACGACAACATCTTCGGCAGACAGATTGTTGCAACAAACAATATGTACCACTATGGCAAACTGTTTGATAATCAAACGGAAGAAGATGTAAAAAAAGAGCAAAAACGAATTGAAACGGAACTATTGAACTTTGAACAAGACCTTTGGGAATACTAATTGTTCCTTTATAGGATAAAAGGAAACAATGTAGAGGGGTAAACAGACTTCTCTACATTGTTTGTAAATAAGAAAATGAAAAAGCACAGATTTCATACTATCTATTTAACAACTACATTGAGTGTAGCGCTCGTGCTCTTTTTGGTTGGTTTGCAGGTAATTATAGGTCTATCTGCAAACGAACTTGTCAAACAAATAAAAGAGAATGTAGTTATAACGGCCGTTTTAACAGACTCTGCAGACAGCGATGCCGTAGCACGACTTGGAAAGATGCTAAAAGCAAGTAACTACACCAAAGACTACCGCTACGTAAGTCAGGCGCAGGCATTGAAAGAGCATATACGCTATATGGGCGAAGACCCTGAACAATTTTTAGGTTTCAACCCCCTACAAGCTTCATTTGAGATAAGCGTAAAGGCGGAATATGCACATCCTGATAGCATCAAACAAATAGCAACACGCTTGAACACATTGCCTTTTGTTGAGAAAACGATATATCAGAAAGATGTTATAGAAGCTCTCAACAAGAACCTTGAGCAGATAACATACTTTATGTTGCCTGTGGCAGCTGTTTTGCTATTTATTGCAATTGTACTTATAGTCAATACAATAAGACTCAACATCTATGCCCGCAGATTTCTTATAAAGACAATGACACTTGTTGGGGCTACTGCCGGTTTCATTCGCAGACCTATAGTGGGCAAACACATGCTGATTGGCTTTTTTGCGGCTTGCATAGCCATTGCAATGTTAGCAGCAATAGTTTATACCCTATGGCAACGGTATGCCATAATGATTGTTCATCCTACAATAGAAAACATCGCTATCATTGCCGGAACGGTAATGATATCAGGACTTGTTATTTGTTTCCTTGCAGCCGAATTTACAGCAAGCAAATATATCCGTATGAAAACTGACAAACTTTACAACTAATTTTTGGCAAAATGAAATACACTCTTCCGAAACTCAATCTCTGGTGCATCGGCATCGCTACAATAATAATCATCACCGGATTTGCACTTATGACAGGTGCATCAAGTGGTGAAGTATATAATCCCGATATATTCTCAACAAGAAGAATAACGGTAGGTCCGATGATTGCACTCTTCGGTTTCGTTGCACTTATTGTTGCTATTTTACTTCCTTCAAAAAACAAGAAAGAAGAGAATAAAGAAAAACCTGCTAAATAAAACAGCACAAAAAATTCAGTTTATTAACAAACAGAGATTTTAGTTAAAATAACTAATAATCAACAAAAGCATAACAAAATGAATTGGTGGGAAGCTTTGATATTAGGTATCGTACAAGGACTGACGGAGTTTCTGCCCGTATCAAGCAGTGGTCATTTGGAAATAGGACAGGCGTTGCTCGGGACAGCAGGAGAAGACAATCTAACATTCGCAATAGTAGTACATGTGGCTACAGTATTGTCCACATTGTGCGTATTTTGGCAAGTCGTATGGCAACTTCTGAAAGGCACATTTACAACTCTCAAATGGAACGAAGAAAAAGATTATGTCGCCAAAATACTTGTATCAATGATACCCATTTTCATTGTTGGCATGTTTTTCAAAGACTATATCGAATCATTATTTGGCAGTAGTTTGGTTTTAGTTGGTATCTGCCTGATTATCACCTCTTGCCTGCTTGGAGTAAGCGAGTTTTTGAACAAACGAATGAAAAAAGAAGGACACCCCATTCGCTACTCAGATGCTGCCATAATAGGTATTGCACAGGCTGTTGCGGTATTACCGGGCTTAAGCCGTAGCGGGTCAACTATTGCCACCGGTCTGCTCTGCGGAGTAAAAAAAGAAATGATTGCACAATTCTCTTTTTTGATGGTTCTTGCACCAATCTTAGGGGAAGCTTTGCTTGACGGACTAAAAATGGTCAAAGACCCGACAATGGTTACTTCAATACCATTAGGGTCACTCTTAGTTGGTTTTGTAGCCGCTTTCTTAACCGGATTGTTCGCATGCAAATTTATGGTAGAGATAGTCAAACGACAGAAACTTGTATATTTCAGCGTCTATTGCCTCATTGCAGGTCTGCTTGCTATAATACTTGAATATCACCCCATTACACTGTTTTAATCATGGATTTTGTAGAAGGTGAAATTCTGCCGTTTTGGAAACCGCTACATTGGACCAGCTTTGACTTGGTAGGCAAAGTAAGGGCAGAGATATGCCATAAGTTGCATATAAAGAAACTCAAGGTTGGTCATACCGGCACACTTGACCCATTAGCAGAAGGAGTAGTGGTCATTTGCACGGGCAGAAAGACCAAGATGATTGAACAGTTACAAGAACATATCAAAGAATATGAGGCAACACTTCAGTTTGGAAGTACCACCCCATCCTTTGACTTGGAAACGGAGATAGATGCCTATTACCCGACGGAACACATAACGGCAGAGTTAATAAACGAGACGCTTAGCCGTTTCAAAGGAGAGATAATGCAAGTGCCACCGGTCTTTTCAGCAGTTAAAATCGACGGCAAACGAGCATACGAAAAAGCCCGCAAAGGCGAACAAATAGAACTTAAAGCCAAACGACTTGTAATTGACTCTATTGAACTTCTTAATTTCGATGCCGAAAAGAA
>JAFVAX010000032.1 GCA_017480285.1 Paludibacteraceae bacterium
ATTGTAGGTATTATTGTTGTTTCTATAATCTCGTTTTTTGCGAAATCATCCATTGAACTCAAAAATGCTCATAAAGATGTTGCAGCATTGTTTGCTGCGGGTGATAGTTGTATGAGTGTTTACGATAGTTGCATGAGTGTTTATGCTTGGACAGAAGCAAAACAATATTATTATAAGGCATTGAAATATGAAAATATACCGAACTTAGACAAGCAAGTGGAAGCTAAAATTACAAAGTTGAAAGGGAAACGTGGCTTTTCGGTTGACTCATCAGGTAAACATGTTATTTTTTCTAAAGGTAACCTCCAGTACCAGGCAAGCACTGATACATGGCGCTTTGCGTTAAATCAGTGGGATTATGTTGGCGATAGCATTTATGGCACAGTATATGAGAATGGGGTGAAATGCGACAATAGTAAAATCTCTTCTACTTATTCAGGTTGGATAGATTTATTCGGCTGGGGAACCGGCGATAAACCTACATTCTCGTCAGGTGAAAGTTGGCGTTATGATATTTTTAGCGATTGGGGCGAGAATTTAACTAATGGTGACACCCATTCCAATAAGTGGAAAACACTAACCATGGATGAGTGGGAATATCTCTATCAAGCAAGAACTAATGCATCTAAACTTCGTAGTCAGGCAACAGTCAATGGTGTATATGGTTATATCTTTCTTCCTGACAACTGGTCACTACCGAGTGGTATGAGTTTCACTGCAGACGCAGACGACTATGCTACCAATAATTATTCCACAACTAATTGGTCAAAGATGGAGTCTGCCGGTGCTGTATTTCTTCCCTCTATGGGGGGCACCGCAGCGACACAGATGTGGACCATATAGGGTTGGGTTTCTATTGGTCAAGTACGCCTCTCGAAGATGATTTTGCGTTTAACCTCGCGATTGATGAGGTTCCGTGCATTCGTGACTCATGGCGAGATAACGGTCAATCGGTTCGTCTTGTCCAAGAACTGTAATTAGATCTTGAAAGAGTGTGTCAAAGTTATAACAAACAACTGATATTATGTAACTCCATAATAACATTTGGGTGAATCAGAGGTTTTGTCAGTTCTGATACACTCTTATAACCTTTAAAATGGTTCAAGACAACTTTAGAACTACACCCCTAAAGTTGTCTTGAACCTAATCAAAAGTTCATACCCCTTCCTCTTACTTATCGTCTATTTATATTTCTGTGTCCTTTGCTCTGCATGTCTAATGCAGGGAAAATGTCTATTAAGCAGGAAGTGCTTCGTCTGTTGCGTCCTAATGGTATTCGGATAACGACTCGGCAGAGTCGCCGTTTTGCAGAAAGCACCATTAATTCAATCGCCCCTTAAAAGCTGTCAAGTCTTATATAAGACAAGACTAATGTCGTTTCCCACTCTGACCAATCTAATCCTGTCACAGACAAACTCTTTTCTCTGCATTATACCGAAAAACAAAAGTGACACATAAAGCGTACAAATAATCTTGTTTTTTCAGGGGTTAATGTTTGTATATTTGAACAAAAAGCAGTGTCTTTGCGCAGAATTACGAACATTATGGTTTTTATAAGATGAAAAGAGCATTATTACCCAAACATGAAAGATTGCTGCGGGAGATGGGAGAAAACTTTCGTTTGGCGCGTTTGCGGCGCAATTTGCCTTCCGAGCAGGTCGCGGAGAGAGCCGGTATTGCCCGTAACACGCTTATCAAGATAGAGAATGGTAATGAGGGTGTTGCAATAGGATATTATCTGCGTGTGCTGATTGTGCTTGGTCTGGAAGAAGACCTGCACAAGGTGGCGCAAGATGATGCTTTGGGTCGCAAACTGCAAGATGCGGGACTCATAATCTCCAAGCGTGTGACAAAAATGAAATGACGATGAACACAATATATGTATATTTCGATGATTTCAGAGTGAAAACGCCCGTATTGGTCGGACGATTGTTTGCACAGCAGACGCGGGGGAAGGAGATTTTTTCGTTTGAGTTTGAACAGGAATGGCTGCAAACTCCTTACTGCCGTCTATTATACCCTGATTTGCAGTTGTATAAGGGTCGGCAATTCCTTGCTGACGACAAAACGAATTTCGGGATTTTTACCGATTCTGCACCTGACAGATGGGGGCGTGTATTGCAGGAGCGCAGAGAATCGTTACGTGCTAAAGAGGAACAAAGAGTTCGGCAAATACTATATGAAAGTGATTTTCTCCTCGGTGTAAATGATTTTTCCAATGCGTTGGATTTCGGATTGGCTGTTGAGGTAGCCCCATATTTTGGGGTGACAGCAGACAATGCAGTGAAAGTAATTGCCGCAATCAAACATCATGTTGCAGCATGGAGGAAATGGGCAACGCACTATAATATTCCTCGGGAAAACAGGAAAAAATGAAGTCCGCCTTCAAAGTTGAGTGAGACTCCTGACGTTTGGCTTTTGTTGTCACTAATCTTTAAACACTTTCTTACCAGCACCATTACCAGCACCGCCGATAACGCCAACCAACCCGCTAAAGAAAAATTATCGCACCTCTAATGCCCGCATCTGCCGTACTTTTTTTTGTTTTCGTTTGGCAGGTTTCAGTCTGTTCCTTTTTTATGAGAAAATTCGTAAAAAAGCATTTTGCGGATAAAAACACAAAACAAACCGCAATTTTTGCGACCAAAATTTGTATATATGCCGCAAAAGATGTATTTTTGCAGTCAAAATCGTAAATCGTTTAATCGTAAATGGCTTTATGTTTATTCATGAATTAGACAACTGGACGAACTTTGTCTGGAATAAAACAAAAGTGTCTGACAAGTTGTTGGAAGTGACGCAAGCATTGGGTTACATGCACGGTCGGCTGAGTATGATTGGTTTTGATGAGCAACTGAAAGCCACGGCAGAGAGCATTACGGCGGAAGTGGTTTCTACCTCGCAGATAGAGGGTATCACTCTCAAGACCAATTCTGTCCGTTCGTCTGTGGCACGACGATTAGGTGTACCGGCAGAGGGCGTGTCAGAGAGCATCTCTCATGACGTGGAGGGAATCGTGAGCGTTGAGTTGGATGCTACGCATAACTACAAGATGCCTCTGACACAAGAACGTTTGTTCGGTTGGCATAATGACTTGTTCCCTGTTGAGCGCAGAAGCCATTATACGATAGATGTCGGTCAGTACCGCACGCACGGGATGCAAGTCATATCCGGTAATTTCGGTCGTGAGCGCGTTCATTATCAGGCACCTGCCCCTGAACGTGTACCGCAAGAGATGGCGCAGTTCCTCGCTTGGTATAATGATGATAGCATAGCGGCTTCGCCTTTGAAAGCAGCAGTAGCGCATTTCTGGTTCGTGTGTATCCATCCCTTTGACGACGGGAACGGCCGTCTGGCACGCGCGCTGTCGGACAGTCTGCTGGCGCGGTACGAAAACAGCCGGTTGCGCTACTATAGCATGTCGCATCAGATACTTGCCGACCGCGATAATTACTACCGCGAATTGGAACGTACGCAACGTGGCAACGGAGATATTACTGAGTGGCTGTTGTGGTTTTTGTCTGCTTTGCTCAAAGCGGTTCGAACATCTGACGCTATTATCGGAAATGTGCTGCAAAAGACCTATTTCTGGCAACTTCATGCGGGCAAGGCATGTACAGAACGTCAGAAAACCATCATGAATATCTATCTGAGCGGCTACGATGGCAAACTGACGACCAAGAACTGGGCTAAACTGGCGGAATTTACATTAGATACTGCTAATCGCGATATTACAGACTTAGTGCATAAAGGCATGTTGCGTGCTGCACAAGGAGCCGTACGTAATGTGGCATACCTGCCATGCTTTGAGCAGGATGACGGCATTCCGTTCGAGAATATCCATCAGTTTGTGGAAGGTGGACAGACTTTTATCGGTATCACTTATAAAGGTATCGACTACCGCGAGCAACTGACAGAAGGCGACTTACAGAGTCTCAGTCAGAACGAACGTTCCCTCCGTGATTTAGCGTACAAGTATTTCGCCTACTTGGTAATATTATAAATCTAAATGAAACAATCATCGCAAGCTAAGATTCCAACACTGAGCGCGGCACCTTCAACCATCTGTCGCGTTCATTTCTTCTTCAAATTCCGGCGAATGTCAGTTGCTACCCCTGCTATGATATGCGTAATGACCTCGCACAGCAATCAACTGTTGAAGCGCGCAATATGACCATATTAGGAACCTGTTGGCGGAGTTAGACCAACGTATATGTATTATCCTGATAGTTTTCCTTACTTAGAATACTTGTAACTCATAATACTTGGATATTATCCCTACCGTAGTCTCACCGTAGTCTCACCGTAATCTCACCGTACAATCACTATGGTATCACTGTAGAGACTGCACCATTAGATCGTTCGAGCGAAGCGAGCAAAGAATATACAGTAGAGACTGAATATATTCAGTCTCTACAATGTACATCTACAACATATATGTCCAATATTTACAACGTATATATCCAGTCTATATACCACAAAAGGAACAATCCGGCTTAACGAAGAAATCGCAGCGTCTATCAAAAACAAAGATGCAAAGGAAACCCTCTACAAATGAGATGTTTGAGTAAATTTACATAACTCCTTTCCAACCTTTGACGAACACATTCTGC
>JAFVAX010000033.1 GCA_017480285.1 Paludibacteraceae bacterium
CAGGACTTGTGGTTATCCGCGAAGCTCTCAAAAAGCGTGGTGAGGAGCAAAGAAAAGTGCTGCTTATTCCGGCATCCGCACACGGTACCAACCCCGCTTCGTGCGTTCAGGCAGGTTTTGTGCCTGTTGTTGTGGCTTGCGATGAGAAGGGAAACACCGACCTTCAAGACTGGAAAAAGAAAATCGAGGAGAACAAACCGACACTTGCCGGTTGTATGATAACTTATCCTTCTACTCATGGTATCTTCGAAACGGCTATTCGTGAGATGATTGACTCTGTTCACGATGCAGGCGGACTTGTGTATATGGACGGTGCAAACATGAACGCACAGATAGGCTATACCTGTCCTGCAGCGATGGGGGCTGATGTGTGCCACCTTAATCTTCATAAGTCCTTTGCTGCACCGCACGGTGGAGGCGGACCGGGGGCAGGCTGTGTGGCTGTAAGAAAAGAACTGACAGATTGTCTGCCTACGGAAACAGCCAACCGTGTATCTTCGGCAATGTATGGAAATATAAATATGGCAATCATTAGTTTCGGCTATATTGCTATGATGGGAACAGATGCATTAAGACACGCTACTGCTACGGCTATCTTATCTGCCAACTACTTGGCACACCGCTTGAAAGACGCATACGGCATTGTATATACAGGCGAGAGCGGAAGAGTGGGACACGAACTTATACTCGACTGCCGACAGTTTAAGGCTGTTGGTATAACCGAAACGGACATTGCCAAGCGACTTATGGACTTTGGCTATCACGCACCTACATTATCGTTCCCTGTTCATGGTACGCTTATGATTGAACCTACTGAGAGCGAGAGCAAACAGGAACTTGATCGCTTTGCTGAGGCTATGCTGACGATAAGAGAGGAAATACGAGAGATTGAAAACGGCAGTGCTGATGCTAAAGATAATGTACTTCTTAATGCTCCGCACCCTGAATATGAGGCAATTGTAGGCGAGTGGAATCACTCGTATAGCCGTCAGAAAGCATATTATCCGCTCTCTTGGGTGGCGCAAAACAAACGATGGATTCCCGTAGGGCGGGTTGATAACGGATTCGGCGACAGAAACCTCGTCGCAAGATTGTAAATTGTGAATTGTAAATTGTAAATTGTGAATTTTATTAAGTCAAAGCCTTTTCAGACAACCAAAGAGTTGTTGTTTATTGCAATCGCACTTATCCCGTATGCGTATGCAGTAAATCGTATTATGGTGCCGCATATCATCGTGTCGGGCGGACTGACCGGTCTGTGTGAGATTCTTTATTTTGCGACCAACAAGTTTATACCTATCTGGCTTAGCAACCTGACGATAAACACTATACTACTTGCTTTTGCTTTTAAGATTGTCGGGTGGAGATTTTGTCTGCGGACAGTCTTTGGAGCATTCACTTTGTCAATGTGGCTGAAAGTCATACCTATTGCCGACGATCCTATTATGCACGACCCGTTTATGGCTTGTATCGTTTCAGGTGTTGTATGTGGCTTCGGCTTGGCTGTGGTGTTCCTTAACAATGGTAGTTCGGGCGGTACTGACATAGTGGCGATGATGGTTACTAAGTTCCGACATGTGTCAATGGGTACTATACTCTTGTATTGCGACCTTATAATCATTTCGAGTGCTTATTTCTTACCCGATGTACGCAGTATTGAGAAAATACTTTATGGTCTGTGCTTTACCGCTGTTTGTTCGATGACTGTTGATTCGGTTATGGGCAGGCTTCGTCAGTCAGTACAATTTTTTATTTTCTCTCCTAAATACGAGGAGATTGCCAATGCTATCAACGTAAGGGTCAATCGTGGCGTTACCGTTCTGCACGGCGAAGGCTGGTACTCCAAGCAACCAATGCATGTACTGACCGTCATAGCAAAAAAAAGTGAGTCAGAGCGTATCTTCCGTTTGGTGAATGAAATAGACCCTAATGCTTTTGTTTCGCAATCGGCTGTAATCGGCGTGTTCGGAAAAGGCTTTGATCCGATAAAAAAATAACAAAAAACTGAGATTTTTCATAATTCTTGTATTTTTTATTATTTTTTTGTATATTTGCTCGTTAAATTGTTTATATCATTGAAAATAACATAAAATCAAATCAATATGACTACAACACTTCAAGAATTAACCGACAAACTTCTTCAGGAAGGAGTTGAGAAAGGCAAACAGCAAGCCGATAGCATTCTCTCAAGAGCCAACCACGAGGCTGAGACTATAGTGGAAAATGCTAATAAACAGGCTGCTGAAATCATAGCCAAGGCAGAGAAGCAGGCTGCTGAATTAGACAAGAACACTCGCTCTGAACTTCGTTTGTTTGCCGAACAGTCAGTCAATGCCCTTAAAACGGAAGTTGCCAATCTGTTGACCGACAAGATTGCGTCAGACTCCGTCAAAGCCGCTACGGCCGACTCCGCCTTTATGCAGAAAATAATAGCCGACCTTGCGGCTCAACTTGCAAAGAACGGACAAGTGGTTATCGAAACTGCAGATGCAGAGGCCCTTAAGAAGTATTTCGCAGCAAATGCCAAAGCCTTGCTTGAGAAGGGTGTTGAAATACGCGAGGTGAAAGGTATCAAGACCAAATTTACCGTTGCTCCCAAAGACGGCGGATATAAACTTGCTTTCGGCGACGACGAGTTTATTGCTTATTTCAAGGAGTTCTTGCGCCCTCAACTCGTTGAACTATTGTTCTAATTATTTGATATCAACTATCAACTGTCAATTAAGAATGCAATACCATTTTTTACTCGCAGGACTTGATGACCTGCAGTTAGGACAAAAGCCAAAACTTCCGTTCCCGAAGTTGCTTGAACTCTTGGAGGAGCAGATGTCTGCTTCGGATTTTGCATTGCTCCAACTCTTGAGAAAGCATAACGACGACCCGGACATTCTTGCTCTTATGGAGGACGATGCTGTGCGCGACCGCTTCAATGAGACTTCTCTATCGGAAGAAGATTTCCGCACCCAACTGCTCTATGAGCAAGGAATGAAGTCCAAAAATCGCTTTGTTCGTAGTTGGTTTGAGTTCAATCTGAACTTGAATAATGTTCTTGCCGCTTCGGTGTGCAAGAAACACGGCTATGACCCTGAGAAAGTGATAGTTGGCGACAATGAGGTGGCACAACTGTTGCGTAAGTCAGGAGTTAGTAAGAATGCCAATCTTGCAGCCGTAATGCCTGATTTGAAAGAGATTATAGCAATAAGTGAAATAGAAAATCTTTTGCAAAGAGAAAAGCATATTGATGCTCTGCGCTGGCAATGGTTGGACGACTATACTCTGTTCAAGTATTTTGAAACCGATAATGTGCTGGCTTATTACCTACAGGCAGAGATTCTTCATCGTTGGGATGACCTAACGCGGGAGCAAGGCGAACAGATTTTCCGTTCGCTACTTGCAGATATGAAAAAAGATATTCACTTTGAATAAGCGGTTTAATATAACCAATGAAAGTACTACTTATAAACGGAAGTGCAAGGCGCAATGGAAATACCTTTGTTGCTCTTTGTGAAATAGCCAAGACGCTTGAAAAAGAAGGCGTTGAGAGTGAGATTGTACAGATAGGAGCAAGGGCTGTTAGAGGCTGTATCGCTTGTGCTAAATGCAAGGCAAACCAAAACAACCGTTGCATCTTTGACGATGATATCTGTAATCAAATATCTGCAAAGATGAAAGATTGCGATGCACTTGTAGTCGGTTCGCCTGTTTATTATGGTCAGCCTAACGGTAGTGTGCTGTCGCTTGTTCAGCGTATGTTCTTTTCTGCGGGCGAATACTTCGTAGGCAAACCCGCTGCTGCGGTGGCAATATGCCGTCGCGGTGGAGCAACGGCTGCTTTCCAAACGCTCAATATGCCTTTTATGATGATGAATATGCCTGTCATAACATCGCAGTATTGGAACATCGCTTATGGTCGTGAAGAAGGTGAGGCAGCACTTGATACTGAAGGTATGCAGACCATGCGAACGCTCGCAAGGAATATGGCTTTTGTGCTGAAAGGCATTAAAGACCAACCTAAACCTCAAACGGAGGCTTGGCAACCGATGCATTTCATAAGATAGAACATCCGAGAAAATGCCTTCAAAAATCGAATTATATGAGCAGGTGTTAGAGCAGATACGCTCTGTTGTAGTTGATGAAACGGATATGATTGCCAATATGGCAAACACAGTAGCCATACTGCAAAGTACTTTCGGTTTTTGGTGGACTGGTTTTTATCGGGTTCAAGGCGAACAACTTGTGCTTGGACCGTTTCAAGGACCGGTAGCCTGTACAAGAATAAGAAAAGGTAAAGGAGTATGCGGTACGGCTTGGGAAAAGAAAGAAACACTTATTGTCTCGGATGTGCATAAGTTTAAGGGGCATATAGCCTGTTCGTCGGAGTCCAATAGTGAGATCGTCGTGCCGATGATAAGAAATGCTGAGGTCGAGGCTGTGCTTGATATTGACAGTAGAGAGTTTGGCTGTTTTGACACTACCGACAAACTGTATCTTGAAAAAGTCGTAGATATAATTGCTAACAATACGAAATAAATATAAAAACACATAATCATGACAAACGGAAAAGTTAAAGGTATCATCTCCAACCTTGTAACAGTAGGTGTTGATGGACCTGTATCACAAAACGAGATCTGCTATATTCATTTGGGCGATACCCGTCTGATGGCAGAGGTTATTAAGGTTACGGGCGATAATGTCTTCGTGCAGGTGTTTGAATCAACCCGTGGTCTCAAAGTAGGCGACAGCGTGGAGTTTACAGGGCACATGCTTGAGGTTACTCTCGGTCCCGGTTTGCTCTCGCGTAACTATGACGGCTTGCAGAACGACCTTGACAAACTAACCGGCGTGTTCCTCAAACGAGGAGAGTATAACTTCCCTCTCGACGAAAATAAACTCTGGCATTTCAAACCTCTTGCCAAACAAGGAGATAAGGTTGAGGCTGCCGCTTGGCTCGGTGAGGTTGACGAGAACCACCAACCGCACAAGATAATGGTGCCGTTCGTTTTTAGTGGTGAATATACCGTCAAATCGGTTGCTACGGAAGGCGATTACAAGATCAACGACACTATGGCAGTGCTTGTTGATGCCGATGGCGTTGAACATAAGGTTACTATGGTGCAGAAATGGCCTGTAAAGAAAGCCATAACGGCTTACAAGTCCAAACCGCGTCCATTCAAACTGCTTGAGACGGGTGTCCGTACCATTGATACCGCCAACCCTATTTGCGAAGGCGGTACAGGTTTTATTCCCGGACCTTTCGGAACGGGTAAGACAGTGCTTCAACACGCTATATCAAAGCAGGCTGAGGCTGATATTGTTATTATCGCAGCCTGTGGTGAGCGTGCAAACGAGGTGGTGGAGACCTTCACTGAGTTCCCCGAATTGGACGACCCGCATACCGGCAGAAAACTGATGGAGCGTACTATCATCATCGCCAACACAAGTAATATGCCGGTGGCTTCGCGTGAGGCATCCGTCTATACCTCAATGACTATTGCAGAGTACTACCGCTCTATGGGCTTGCGTGTTCTGCTTATGGCCGACTCCACTTCCCGTTGGGCACAGGCTTTGCGTGAGATGTCTAACCGTATGGAAGAACTTCCCGGACAAGATGCCTTCCCTATGGACCTTTCGGCCATCATCGGTGCTTTCTATAC
>JAFVAX010000003.1 GCA_017480285.1 Paludibacteraceae bacterium
CACGGTTTTGCCGAAGTGATGCTCGATTGGCGCGGACTGCAAACGCCGACACAAAGAGAGATGTTCCGAGTAGTGGCAAACGGCGAAGCTACATATACAAAATTCTTCAGATACTTTTGGGGTGGTATGGCACAACTCAACCACAAAGCCAATCACCTTGACCCGACACCGCACGAAGGCATCTGCGATGATATTTATATATCGCCCAACTTAGGTATCGACTTTGCCCCGCCTACCCCACTTGACACAATCAGCATAAGAGCAAGTTATATATATGGTTATCAGCGTTTCAGAAGGGAGAACTTGGTCTATCAACCACACGCCTTTTTGCTTGAGTTCGCTTTAGTATGGCGGTGGTTAGGGCTTAAAAATACTTTCTTCGTCGGGAAAAACCTAATGCCACTCTACGGTTTGTTTCGCTCGGACTTGAACCAAGGCGACCCGTTCTATCAATCAACACTTTACAATCGCACAGACCTATTTTTATGCTTTATAAGAAAGAGTTTTGTAAGGTGCTATTTCTCGTGGAACTTCCACTATACGCCCAAAGGCGGATTGCAACATCAGCAACAACTCATAGCCTCATTCAGCTTAGAAAAACTGTTGCTGCATTTGCCTAATCGTCCGAATAAGAAAACCATAAAACAACAAACACAACAACCTGCAAACTGAAAACTCATGTACCACCTGCCTGCACTTTTAACGGAAACAATCGAAGGTTTGAGTATCAAGCCCGATGGAGTCTATTTAGACCTCACTTTTGGCGGTGGAGGACATTCGCGCGCCATACTCAAGCAACTTGACGTAAAAGGTCGACTCTTTAGTTTCGACCAAGACGAAGATGCTCTGTCAAACAAGATTGACGACCCGCGCTGGCATTTCGTACATTCCAATTTCAGATATGTGAAGACACAGATGCGATACTACGGTATTGACAAAGTGGATGGCATACTCGCCGACTTAGGCGTATCGTTCCACCATTTCGATACGGCAGAGAGGGGGTTCTCTTTCCGTTTCTCAGGTCCGCTTGATATGCGAATGAACAGGAAAAGCCTGCTTACTGCCGCCACTGTTGTAAATACCTATAGCGAAGAGGATCTGGCACGAATACTATATCTCTATGGAGAATTGCGCGACAGCCGTCATTTGGCTCGCAAGATAGTAGATAAACGCCAAAAACAACCCATTGAGACGACCGAGCAATTGACCGCCCTTTTAGGCTCATCGCCCGACTATGCACGCATTTTTCAGGCACTTAGAATCGAGGTAAACGACGAACTCGGAGCCTTGCAAGACATGCTCTGCCAGATACCCGACTTGCTCAACAAAGACGGCAAAGTGGCAATACTAACCTACCACTCGCTTGAAGACCGAATAGTGAAAAACTTTTTCCGCTCAGGCAACATTGAAGGCAAGTTAGAGAAAGATTTTTATGGCAACCCATTGACACCTTTCATAACCGACGGGAAAGCCATAAGCCCTACTAAAGAAGAAATAGAAAACAACCCGCGCTCAAGAAGTGCAAAACTGAGAGTGGCTAAACTAAAATAAACATGTCATCAGTAGATTTTATTAAAAATATACTATCAGGCAATGTCTTAACCAGCGATTTTTGGAAACAAAACATCAAAATCATTGTACTGACCATTCTTGCTGTGTTTATGTATATCTACATAGACTATAGTTGCATGCTCAAAGAAAAAGAAGTAACAGACCTTCAAGAGCAGATTGAAAAAGCCAAAAACGAGATGCTCGTTTATTCGACCGAATACACAAATCTGACCCGCCCATCCACCTTGAGCAAAAACCTCAAAAACAAGAACAACCCTATAAAAGAGGCCAATACCCCGCCGATAAAAGTCAAGTAAGATATGCAGAAACGAACTCTCATAATACGCTTCGCCACTATTTTCATACTGTTCATCCTCTTTATCGTTGCCATAGTATGGAGAATCTTGTATATTCAGTATTGGGACGATACCAATTGGCTTGAAGTGGGCGACCGATACGAAAGTCATAACGACACCATCATGCCACAACGCGGAAGCATACTTGCCGACGACGGTACAGAGCTTGCTGTCAGTGCTCCCAAATACTACATCCGTTGGGACTCAAAAGTCGAATATCTACACCTGAAAAAGGACTCTATTTTCCTATCCAAGGTTGATTCGCTGGCAGACTCGCTTGCCTACTATTTTCCCCAGAAGAAAGCCGAAGAGCATAAAAGGGGGCTTATGAAAGCCTTCAAAGACGGCAACCGCAATTACAAAGTACTTGATAGTGCCGTTAATTTCAAACAAATGGAACAAATACGGAAATTGCCAATCTTCCGCTTAGGAAAGATACGAGGCGGACTCAAGATTGAAAAAAGTTTTAATCGTGAGCACCCCTACGGCATTTTGGCAAGGCGTACCATAGGAGACATCTACGGTTCTACCAGCAAAGGTTCTTCCGGTTTGGAGCTCTACTACGACAAGGAACTCACCGGCACATTAGGTATTGACATTGTGGAGACCTTCGAGACGGAAGTGATGAACGAGGTGCATATCGATGCCATCTCCGGCTACGACATTCTCACCACCATCAACACCCATATTCAAGACATCGCACAAGCACAACTCAAAAGCACTGTTGAGCGAATGAACGCCGACTGGGGTTGCTGTATCATAATGGAAGTCAAGACGGGTGAGATAAAAGCCATTGCCAACCTCGGTCTGAACAAAGACGGCTTCTATAATGAAAGAGAGAACTATGCCGTACACCGCGTAGAACCCGGCTCTACATTCAAGACTATGGCACTTATGGCAGCGTTAGACGAAGGGAAAATAAAACTCACCGACAGTATCGATACCAACAACGGCGTATGGATATACACCGACCCTAAACACCCGATAAAGGACTCACACGCCATCAAGCCAAGAGTTATTACCGTCAAACAGGCATTTGCAGCATCATCGAACATAGCACTTGCCAAAATAACAACACGGGCATTTGACCACAAACCCGAAAAATATGTCAGGAAATTAGAGAGTATGGGGGTTGTTGACTCTCTTCAGTTTGAAATACCGGGCACAAACGAACCACTTATTCGCATTCCAAAAGACAAAGAAACATTGGCACGAATGGCATTCGGATATTATGTCGAGATGCCACCTGTAAATATCATCACTTTCTACAATGCTATTGCCAACGACGGACGGATGATGAAACCATATCTCGTCAAGGCATTGCAACATAACGGGCAGAACATAAAAACTTTCGGTCCGAAAACAATACACTCATCAATTTGCAGCAAAAGCACGATAGCCGACATCAAAGAGTGTCTTGAAGCGGTTGTGTGGGACAACGAATATGGTACTGCAAGTCGCACTAATTGGGGAACAAAGAAAGCACAGTCAGACATAGTGCATATCGCCGGCAAGACCGGAACAGCCCGAATCTTGAAAAACGGCATATATGACAACAATAACCACCGCATCACTTTCTGTGGATATTTCCCAATGGAGAAACCACAATACACCTGCCTTTTTATGGTGCATTACCCCAAAGTGCCAAAAGATGCAGGCATGGACTGCGGTAGTGCCGTGCGTGCTATAGCACAAAAGGTGATGGCACAAGACCAGATGATACCCATCAGCAACCTATACCTGCCGGAAGACTCTACCATGCTACCGCCAATAAAAAGAGGCATGAATAAATCTATACGCACTGCCACAAAAGGCACACAAGTGCCGGTCAAGTTAAGCGACGACGAATGGATAAGGATAAACGAGAACTATGAAGCCGAACCGCTTATCGTTACCAAAACAGAAGTGCCTAATGTAGTAGGTATGGGTGCCAAAGATGCTATTTACGCTATCGAACAAACAGGTATGATAGCACAGATAAAAGGCGTCGGAAGAGTGCGCACACAAAGCATTCAACCCGGCACAGCGGCAAAAAAAGGACATATAGTAATCTTAGAACTAAACTAAATACCCGACAGCAATGCAACTTAGCAAACTTATTTCAGCCACTGCCGTAAAGGAAATAAAAGGTACAGCAGAGGGACTTGATATCAAAAACATACAATTCGACTCTCGCAAAGTCGGAGTGGGCGACTTGTTTGTAGCTACACGAGGCACCACCGTTGACGGACACGAGTTCATCAGTAATGCCATTGAGCAGGGGGCTGTAGCCATCGTATGCGAAGAAATACCGTCAGGACTTGAACAGAACCGGAACATAACATACATTATCGTCGATGACAGTCAGCGGACCTTAGGCGAGATGGCATCAGCCTACTACGACAATCCGTCCCGAAAACTTATTCTCGTCGGCGTAACCGGTACTAACGGCAAAACTACAATAGCCACCCTGCTCTATCGTCTTACACGCCGTTTAGGCTATCGGGCAGGACTGCTCTCAACAGTGTGCAACTATGTGGAAGACAAAGCTATACCCTCAACACACACCACACCCGATGCCCTCGCACTACAAGAGTTGCTTCACCAAATGGTGGAGAGTGGTTGCGAGTATGCTTTTATGGAAGTGAGTTCACATTCGATAGCCCAACAACGCATAGCCGGTCTGCAGTTCAACGGAGGTATCTTTACCAACCTAACACGCGACCACCTCGATTTCCACAAGACCTTCGAGAACTATCGCGACACGAAAAAACATTTCTTCGACCTGCTCACTGACAACTGTTTTGCAATTACGAACATCGACGACGAAAACGGCATAACAATGGTCAGAGATACTAAAGCGCGAGTCTTCACTTATTCCCAACAACACCTGCAAGCCGACTTCTTTGCACAGATACAAAGCGAACAGATAAGTGGTATGGCCATTGAAATCAACCACTCCGACATACTTCATACTCCGCTTGTAGGGCATTTCAATGTTAGCAACCTGCTTGCCATCTACAGTGCCGCTCTTTGCCTTAAATTCAACAAAGAGCAAGTGCTTCAAGAGTTAAGCACACTCTGCCCTGTCAACGGACGATTTGAGACAATCCACTCACAAAAAGGCTGGACTGCCATTGTTGATTATGCACACACACCTGACGCAGTTGAGAATGTCATCAACACGATAAAAGAAATAAAACACTCTGACGGACGACTACTGACTGTCATTGGCTGTGGGGGAAATCGCGACAAAGGCAAACGCCCGCAAATGGCACAGATAGCCTTTCACGGTTCAGACTTGCTTATCCTCACATCCGACAATCCGCGCGACGAAAACCCGAATGACATTCTTAAAGATATGCTTGACGGACTGGCAGAAAACGAAAGAGAGCAAGTTCTTGTTATTGAGGACAGAGCCGAAGCAATAGAAAAAGCATGCGCCTTAGCAAAAGAAAACGACATCGTACTTGTTGCCGGCAAAGGACATGAGAACTATCAAATCATTCAAGGCATAAAACACCATTTCGACGACCACGAACAAATCCGACTACACACCTGATTGAAGCAAAAAAAGATAGCAAAAAAGGATAGAGGGAAATGAAAAAGAAAAAGAAAAAG
>JAFVAX010000034.1 GCA_017480285.1 Paludibacteraceae bacterium
CTCTCACGCACGGCTATGTTAGCCCTCGCTGTTACTATACACAACCTGCCCGAAGGAATGGCGGTAGGTGTCGTTCTTGCAGCGGCAAGTCAGGGTACTGCCGGTCTGTCAGTCTCTGCAGCGATAGCCGTTTCGCTCGGTATTGCCATACAAAACATACCCGAAGGGGCTATCATATCTATGCCAATGCGGGCTGCCGGCAACGGAAGTGGCAAATCATTCTTAATAGGTACTCTGAGCGGAATAGTAGAGCCTATAGGCGGACTGTTAGTCATACTGCTTGCCACTTGGCTCACACCGGTACTACCCTACCTGCTCGCTTTTGCCGCAGGTGCGATGATGTATGTGGTTGTGGAGGAACTTATTCCCGAAGCCTCGCAAGGCACACACTCTAACCTTTCCACCATCGGTTTTGCGATAGGTTTTGTACTGATGATGGTTCTTGATGTTGTTTTAGGATAATAAGATTATGGAAAAAGTTATTTTAATAACGGGGGCAAGTAGCGGAATGGGCTACGAGACGGCACGCATCTTAGCCACAGAAGGGCACAAGGTATATGGTGCTGCCCGTCGTGTGGAGAAAATCAGGGAATTGGAACAGTATGGCGTTGTTGCGCTTAAGATGGATATAACCGACGAGGCGAGCATGCAGACTGCTGTTCAGACTATTATTCAAAACGAAGGCCGAATAGATGTGCTTATCAATAATGCCGGATACGGCTATTTCGGAGCGATAGAAAATGTGCCGTTGGAAGATGCCAAAAGGCAGTTTGAAGTCAATATCTTCGGCTTGGCACGACTGACTCAACTCGTGTTGCCATATATGCGTACGCAGCATAGCGGACGGATAGTGAATATCGCCAGTGTGGCAGGACATGTTACCTTCTATTTCGGCGCATGGTATCACGCCACCAAATATGCCTTAGAGGCTTTCTCTGACGCCTTAAGAATGGAAGTCAAGCCTTTCGGTATAGATGTGGTTATCATTGAACCCGGAGCGATAAAAACCGATTGGGGACTTATTGCCGCCGAACATCTGCGCTCGTCAGCACAAGGTGGAGCATACGAAAAGGAAGCAACCAAAGCGGCAGAAGGACTTAAACGAATGTATCTAAGCAACAGCCTGACCGACCCGAAACGCATAAGCAAAAAGATAGCGCATGCTGCGGTTACGAAGTACCCATGCACACGCTATCTAACAGGACGGGGGGCAAAACTGTTCGTCTTTCTTCACGCTGTTTTGCCAACCCGCTGGTGGGATAAAATTGTGGCATTCTCGATGACGAGAATGTAAGACAATTCACAATTCAAAATTTACAATTCACCCTCATGCTGAACTTGTTTCAGCATCTAATCTATTCAGACCCTGAAACAAGTTGCTCCAAGTTTTCGCATCGCAAGCGTGCAGCATGAGGCTATTCCCTCACCCTGACATAGGTCAGGGTCTCTAAAAAAGCAGGTTATACGATTGTCTTTAACTGAGCCTCAATTTGCTCATCTGTAACGGCAAAGTTCATAAGGTCGCCGTTGATAAACTGGTCGTAGGCAGTCATGTCGATAAGTCCGTGTCCTGAGAGGTTGAACAAAATAACTTTCTCTTCGCCCGTCTGCTTGCATTTGAGTGCCTCACGGATAGTAGCGGCAATAGCATGATTGCTCTCCGGTGCTGGAATGATACCTTCAGTCTGTGCAAACAGCATACCTGCATCAAACGACTCCAACTGCGGAATGTCAACACCGTGCATAAAGCCGTCTTTTATCAACTGACTGATGATGACACCTGCACCGTGATAACGAAGACCGCCTGCGTGAATGTTAGCCGGTTTGAAATTATGACCGAGCGTAAACATCGGAAGAAGTGGCGTATAACCTGCAGTATCGCCAAAGTCGTAGCAGAACTTGCCACGTGTCAGTTTCGGACAACTCTCCGGTTCGGCTGCGATAAACTCCGTATGGCGTTCACCTGAGAAATTATGTCTCATAAACGGGAAAGCAATACCGCCGAAGTTACTTCCACCACCAAAACAAGCAATCACAACATCAGGATATTCGCCTGCCATCTGCATCTGTTTTTCAGCCTCAAGACCGATAATAGTCTGGTGCAGAGCCACATGGTTAAGCACCGAGCCAAGCGTATATTTGCAGTGCGGAGTGGTAGTTGCAAGTTCGATGGCTTCGGAGATGGCAGTACCAAGCGAGCCCGGATGGTTAGGGTCTTTGGTGATTATGTCCTTACCTGCACGAGTGGACATCGAAGGCGAGCCTGTTACGGCAGCACCGAATGTACGCATTATGCTACTGCGATAAGGCTTTTGTTGCATCGATATCTTTACCTGATAAACAGCACATTCAAGCCCGAATATCTTTGCCGCATAACTGAGTGCTGCTCCCCATTGTCCGGCACCCGTTTCGGTAGTTACATTGGTAGTGCCTTCCTCTTTGCAATAGTAGCATTGAGGCAGTGCCGAGTTTATCTTGTGTGAGCCAAGCGGATTGACACTTTCGTTTTTGAAATATATATGTGCAGGTGTTCCGAGTGCTTGTTCCAAGGCGTATGCACGCACAAGCGGAGTGGAACGGTAGTAGCGATATTTTTCGAGTACGGGTTCAGGTATGTTCCACCATCGGTGTTGCTGATCTAACTCATGTTTTGCACATTCCGCCGCAAAGATATGGCTCAAATCTTCAGCCGAAAGAGGCTCGCGGGTTTGAGGGTGAATTGGAGGCATAGGTTTAGTGGGCATATCCGCTTGGATATTGTACCACTGCGTGGGCATTTCATTCTCCGAAAGAATGAATCGTTTTTGCTTTTTCATAGCTACGAAAAAAAATTAGAGTTAATAACTACAGGTATTCCTTAACTTGAATACCCTTCAACACCGTATGATAAATTTTGATTTATTTTCAACAAATAACTCAATTTTTATATTCATTTTAATTTCCGATATACACATCATGAAAACCGAGGAAATACAGTATGCTGTCAAGTCCGAGAGTGGTGATTGACTGCTCTGCTTCAGCCTTTACCTTCGGTTTGGCATGGAAGGCAATACCCAAACCTGCAAGGTTAAGCATAGGCAGGTCGTTTGCACCATCGCCGACAGCAATAACCTGCTGCAGGTCAATCTTTTCGAGTTGGGCAATAAGTCCTAATAGTTCGGCTTTGCGCTTGGCATCAACTATATCGCCAACATAATTTCCGGTCAGTCTGCCGTCTTTTATCTCAAGTTCGTTGGCATAGAGGTAATCAATTCCCAATCTGTCTTTTATAGGTTGCCCGGCAAAGGTAAAACCGCCCGACAATATTGCAATCTTATAACCGCACTGTTTGAGCGTGCGGATAAGTTTTTCTGCTCCGTCCTGCAATTCGGTTTGCTCTGCCACTTCTTGCAAGACAGAAGCGTCAAGTCCTTTAAGCAAGGCAACACGGCGGGTAAAACTCTCGCGGAAGTCGATTTCTCCACGCATTGCGCTGAGTGTTATAGCCTTGACCTTATCACCTACCCCTGCACGCTCGGCGAGGTGGTCGATACACTCGGATTTGGTAAGTGTTGAGTCCATGTCAAGACAAATAAGTCGTCTGTTGCGGCGGAAGATATCGTCTTTCTGGAAAGAGATGTCCACGCCTTCCTGAGCCGACACTTTCATAAACTCGGCTTGTATATCTTGTTTATCCTGCCATTCGCCACGCACAGAGAACTCAATACACGAGCGTAGTTGTTCTCGGTTGGTTGTAAGTGGCAGGCGTCCTGTCAGTCGTTTGATAGAGTCAATGTTAAGGTTTCGTTTGGCAAGTATCTCTGTAACTTTTGATATCTGCCGTGCGTTTATCTCGCGTCCGAGAATAGTTATCACATATCTTGCTTTGCCTTTGCGGTTGACCCAAGCGAGATAGTCGTCCTCCGAAACGGGCGTAAAGCGTATTTGAAGGTTCATTGAGGTGCATGTAAAAAGCAGTTGCTTCATCATGTCGCCCGAATGGGTGGCATCACGCAAAAGAAACATGATGCCGAGTGTTAGTTGGTGGTGGAAATTAGCCTGACCAATATCAAGTATAGTAGCACCATACTGACCGAGTATTGCTGTAATGTTTGATGTCAGTCCGGGACGGTCAGCACCTGTAACGGTTATTAGTATAATCTCTTGTTGTGGCATATTTTTAGAATAATAAGAATTATAGAGAGTGTGCAACTCAAAAAGATTGCACACTCTCTACTATAGGATCACTATCGACTTTGCGACAATACTATTTCAGGAATGATCTCTACACGACGCTCTTTCTCAAGTTGGTGTTGCTTGTTGTAGCGATACGGTGCAGACGAACCATAAGATTTAACAATAATCTGATTCTTAGGCACACCTTTCTTTATGAGCAGGTTTGCCACAGCCTGTGCACGCTTCAGTGCAAGTTTGACATTGTAAGCATCAGAACCGATAGTACAAGCGTGTCCGTTGACATGCAGTTGTATGTTCGGGTTATCTTTCACTTTATCTGCAATAGAGTCGATGATATAGATAGGCTCAAGTATAGGCACATACTCGTTCAGGTTGAAGAAGATAACCGACTCGGAGAGTTTCTCCTCAAGGTCGCGTTTAACCTCAACGGCTTTCTTCATCTCGTGGGTCTCAAGTTCAGGACAATAGTGGATAGTATCGTGAACAACCACCTCTTGGAACAGAGTATCGATGTCGGTGATAGTATCGTGAAGAACGGTAACAGGCAAGTAATCTTTGTACTTACGAAGTGCGCGTTTAGCACGACGGGCTTTCTCTGCATCGGTCATCTGCGGGAAGAAGTTGATACCCACTTTAACACCAACCATCCAAGGACGCGATGTTGTGCCGACAGCATTCGAAGCAAACAGACCTTCGTAGTTCTCATTGAAATGGTCGATACCTTTGCCTTCCTGCTTTTCATTAAACTTATAGGGGAAAGCGCTGTAGTTAGTGTTCTTGCGATGACTATTGAAATTGAACTGACCGAAAACTGACAATACCAAGTCTGTTTTGGGGTTGAGTTGGTGAAGCCAGCCGAGTTCTACATAACCAAGCACATTTATTTTGCTTACACCTGCAAGTTTGCCGGACTGTTTGAATTCGGCTTCTTGCTGATAGTGCCCTTCAAGGTCAGCAAAAGTAACATTCCAATACGGGAAATAAGCCTCGTGGCTAACTGTTCCGCTTGTATGCTTATATTGCTGATAAACGGGTATTCCGAGTTTTGCACCAAGAGATGCCATCAGTCCTTCTTTCTTCTTTTTCCACTTGTACTGAGCGAGCACGGGGATTTCTATTTGCAAGAGATCCTGACGCTCTTTCCAATTACCGAAACGAACTGCGGTAGAGTGATACTCGGGCGATGTGGGAACTTCTATGAAGCCAAAGTCATATACACCATTGAGTTTGGCTATCTGCCCGTAGTTGGTGAAATGCACACCGGTACCGATACCCCAATTCTTGGTGAAGAAATAAGAGTAGTTGAGTTGCAGAGTGAACGATGGTTGAATCATCGTTTTTCCGAAGTCCACACCGCTGAGTTTATATCCGAGGCTACCTGCCCCAACGCCAATGCTGGCGTTGAGCAGACTACCTTTCTCAAATTTTTTCGCTTTGCGACGACGGTCAACCTTCTGTTGACTTTGGGCAAACATACTAACTGTTAGTATGGCTGCCAGTATGATGAACAATGCGCGTTTCATTTTACAAATACTTTAGAAGTTATCATTTTGCCGTTGTCGAGCGTATAACGAATGATATAAACGCCCCCAGAAAGTGGCATTCTTGAGAGTTGCTGTCCCATAACAGTGAAATAGTCGGTTCTGACCACACTTGCCGGGTCAATACCAAGTTCTTCAAGACCTGTTGAAGGATCGATTATAACTTCGCAAGTACGGAAGGTAAGACCTCCATTGGTTGTGAGTTGAACTGAATAAGTACCGTTCAAACCGCCTATCTCTTGATATGTCTGACCTGTTTCGCCTTCAAGCGGATAACCGTCTTTATACCATTGATACGAAACAAAGAGCGAGTCTGTCAGACCGGCTGTTGATGGCCAGTGAGTAGAGTTGTTGTTTACGAACAAGACATCATTCCAGCGTTGCTCTATGAAACCGTCGATTGCAATGGTGAACGGAACTTTATACTCGTTAGGAGCACAGATAATAGATTTCTCATTCTCGTTTGTAAAGACAACATTAAGTGCGAAGTCGTCGTCGCCCAAAGCAGGGATAAAGACTTCAATCTTACCACTCTGGCTTTCGAGCACGCCTGTAGTGTCTTGCACTTCGTATGCGGTCTTAACATCATCATCGAAGGTTATCTCAAAGTTGGTAGCGGTACCGCGGGTTACATTGTAGTTGAGTGTAAGGATATTGCTGTTTTGGCAAATCTGTCCTAACTCCTCAAACTCAACTTCAGGAACAACCACTGTACGGCATGTGAGTTTCGTCTCACGCTCGCAACCTGAAGGCAACATCTCGCGAAGTGTAACGACATCACCGTTAGCGTTGAAGGTATAGTTGGTGGTTGTACCGTCGTTGTAGGTAAATGTGAGTGTCTCCGGCAGGTTTTTCTCGCAAACCTTGATTGTCTGTGTCTTATGTTCGGTCATACCAAGACGGATGGAGTACGTTCCGTCAGATGCAATCCATTGATTTTCACAAACATTCGACTTCACCTCACGGCGCATTGTAAGACTTGCAGGAAGTGTCAGGTTCTGTATTTGAGACCATTTGATTACATAACGGTCTAATTGATTAACATTGCTGTTGGGCAGAGTGTATGACCATGCGCTGTTTTCGTCTCTGAGTACCCAGCGGATAGGCATCTCGCCTGAACCTTCCGGAGCCTTGGTTTGTTCGATAGTGAGAATGATAGAGTCTTCTTTTGTCTCGAAGCAGAAGGCTTCCGAACCTGTCTTGATAGATCCATAATCCACTTTCTCATAAACAGTTATATCAACGCGTCCGTTACTGCGTTTCCAATCTGTCAGTTCGTGTTTAACCTCACGATAGAGGGTGTATTGACGGTTGTAGGTAAGAGGCAGGTCTTGTACATTGACAGTATTGTTGGTAGCCCCCGGAACGACAGTGCCTGTTTGAGCACCACGCTCTGCGAGTATCCAACGATATTGATATTTGCCGTCGATACCCGTTGCCGGAGTGAACTCGCTTATCTGACGGTTCACTTTCGGATCGCAAAGGAAGAGTTCGTATTCGCCTGTAAGAGACTCTATCTCACCCGGACGAAGTTCGTTATAAACGATATAGTGTTGCACACCTTCTGAAAGAACCGGAGTTGTATGGCAGTTGGCATCAGCCACTGTACGGTAGAACCAATACTCTGAACCATAGTCGGCAGCGGTCAGACAAAGAGTGATACGAGTATCGTCAATCTTGTCGGAATAGTCGCTTGCTTTCTTGTCGCCTGCACCTATGTTAGCGTCGGTTGAAACCATCCAAGTATATGTATAAGGTTGGCTACCGCCTGTTGCTTCTTTGTAACTCAAGATTGAGCGTTGTGCGCAAGCATCGTTGATACCTACAAAGACGATAGTGTCTTGACGATTGACACTTATCGTACCGGCATCAAACTCATTGAATACATGTATTTTGACAGTACCTTCTGAAACGAACCATTTTTCAGCATCACCGGCTGTCTTATTGGCAGGCAGACCGGTAAAGCGTGCTTCACGGGTAATGGTATAGTCTTTTCCATAGTCCAAACCGAACTGGTTGAGGTCGGCTTGTGCGCCGGTAAGTCCTTCAACCACCTTGCCGTCGAGTTTCCAACGATATTCATACTTACCGTTGGCACCAGTTGCAGCAGCTGTTGATTTCAAAGTCTTGCTTTCCGAAGGTTCGCACACATTCAGCGTCTGTTCCTCGATAGAACCGGCAGAGAACTTACGATATGCCATAAAGTGCTGAACACCTGTTGAGAACAAACCTGCATCGTTGCACGACTCATCGCCTACGGTACGATAGAACCAGTATTCAGTACCATCGTTGTCGGCAGTTATGGTAACGGTTAATGCACTTTGATTGATGTCAGTGCTGTAATCACTTGCTTGCTTGTCGCCTGCACCTATGTTAGCGTCTGCCGAGTACATCCATGTGAAGTTGAACTTACCGCTACCACCACTTGGCAAGGTCTTGTTAGCTATAGTCTTTGTATAAGACTCTTCGCCGTAGAGAATGGAGTCACCCACTGTGATAGCACCTGCGCTGAACTCTGAGTTCACCTTAATAGTGAGTGTGCCGGTAGTAGTCTTACATTCGTTTCCGCTCTTGCCGATGATAGACATTATTTGTGTATCGCATACTTCTCGGGTCAGTTTGTAGGTCTTGCCGAATGAAAGACCAAGGTTGGTTATATTAACCGTTGCACCTGTCTGGTCGGCAACGAGTTTGCCATCGAGATACCAATGATACTCATAGTTGCCTGTAGCACCGGTAACGGCAGTAGCACCTGCGAACGGAACGGTTAAGTTGGTTTGCGGGTTGCAAAGAGTGATCGTACTATCTGCTTTAGGATTGGTTTTTGTATTCCAGAGCGAACCGGCTTTGAGAATATCGTAAACAGTGTAATGAACCACATTGCCTGATTGGATAGGCTCTTCCTGACATTCTGAGTCTGCCACCCAACGAGTGATATAGTATTCAGCACCGCGGTCGTTAGCCTTGCCCACGGTAGTAGTTAGCGACGATTGTGTAGGGTCGTCAGTCTTGATGGCTGTACCTTTCTTATCGCTACTGTTGCTTACGAACCATGAATAAGCATAAGGTTGTGTTCCACCCGCTGCAGCTTTATTGTTGCTTATTGTAACAGAATACGGCAACTCTTGGTAGATAACCTGTTCAACGGCTTTTATTGAACCTGAGTCAAGTTTGGCGGTTATATATACATATACACCATTGCTACCGAAGTTTTCATCGTCGATAACCTTAGCTGTGCCGGATGTGCCGGAAGCCTTAGCCACTTCTACCGATGGGCTCCAATCCGGACGGCAACGACTGTCGCGAGCAGCGCGGGTTATAAAAATAAGACCCGTGTTTTCTGTTGATATGGTATATGCGGAGAATTTGGCTTGCGGAACTTCGTCTGCCTGCAAAGGTTTGAGCGAAGCAGGGATAACGCCATTCTTTACTTTTGTACCATCATAGTACTCATATTTATACCAGTACTTTTCTTCATCTGTCTTTCCGTCGTCCTTACCTTGTTGGGCGGCTTCGTTGGTAACACTCAGTTCGCTGAATTTCTTTTCTACACCTTCACAAACACGAACAGTATCGTAAGTAACTTCAGCGTTCTTTTTGAACTTCTTACCAAAAGCACCGGTAATGAAATCGTAGTAACCTTGAACGAATATACGAACGAACTTATGTTGCTCGCCAACAGTAGCAATAAGATTTACTTGTTGCAGACCGCAAGGCTTGTTGTATTTGGCTTTCGTTCCGTCAATAACAATGATGGTATCGTTTTCGTCAACAACAGTCTCTCTTACCGACCACTCAAACTCGCTATCAACTTGTCCGACAGTAAAGTCAGAGGTGATACCTATTTGCGATTGGTCAGCACTCTGAGTACCAGCCGGAAAAACTGGCATAACACTTGCTTCTGAAAGAGCTTGACTTGTAGAGTTGAAACAAGCGAGTTGCGGATACAGTTTGTCATTATCGCTTATCCATTCATTGTCTCCTGCGAAAATTGTAGCGAGGTTCTTCTGCGTAAGAGCCGTACCTCCACCACCGGTAAGCAGTGTTGTAACCTGACAGTCGAAATAAGCATTTTGAACTGTACCTTTCTTACCTGTAATAGGATCGCTCGGGTTAGCATAACCTACGTTGTAGCACATACGAATAGTACCTTTGGAGTTATCGCCTACCAGACCACCGCCTGCTGTAGCCGAACCTGCAGAAAGGACACCTACATTGTAGCTATACTCAAGCGTACCTTCGTTAGTACCAATAAGCGTACCGATGTTACCTGCACCGAAACTATTCAAACCCATAAGGTTGATAACATGAGTTACAGTACCGCGGTTGATACCGGCAATGATACCTGCGTTTTGAGCATCGTCGGCAAGCAACATACCATTGTTGTAGTTTCCATTTACTGCTGTTGCAGCATCTGCGGCTTTTATACCCATAGCCACATTGGCAACACGACCGTTATTGCCTATCACTCCAAACAAACCTACATTTTCAGCCTTTGCTTCAGCGAAATAGTAGAAGTTGTTGATGGCATGGCAACCACCATCAAATTGACCTTGAAACGGGTAGGAAGCATTTCCAATAGGAGTCCATTGCTTGTGATTCAAGTCAATGTCCTGAGTGAGCACAAACCGCGCTCCGGCAAACGAATTGGATTTACTTTGTTGAGCCACCCATGCCAAGTTTTCAGCAGAAGTAATCTGATACGCGCCACCTGACTGAGCAGGAGCAGTAGCAGTACTTCCGTTCCACTGTGCCCACAATAATGTTGAGAACAGTGCGAAAACAAGAGGTAATAGTACTCTTTTCATTGTTAGTTAAATTTATAAAGTTATTATTTTTTTTATTTTAACTTATTGCTTATATTTTAACCTACTTGCTTTGGGCTGACGCTCAAAGAAGTTGAGGAAATTACTACGATTTTTGTTTCATTGCTTTTATGCCCTTATAAATAAGCCATACGCCCCAAATAATAAACGGAATTGACAACCACTGTCCCATATTGAGAACCATATTGCTCTCAAAGGCCTCTTGGTCAAGTTTGATAAATTCCAAAACGAAGCGTGTGAAGAAAATTATCTCAAGAAAAACGCCAAAGATAAGTCCTTCATATTTATAGCATTTATATCTCCAATACATTATCCAAGTTACCACAAACGCCACTATACAATAAAGCATCTCATATATCTGTGTCGGGTGACAAGGTACGGTCTGTCCGTCTCTTACGAAAACAAAACCCCACGGCAGGTCGGTCGGGTTGCCGTATATCTCAGAGTTCATAAGGTTACCCAAACGGATACAAGTGGCTGTCAGACAAACGCCTATCACTAACTTATCAAAGATCCAAGCAATAGACTTATGAAAATGCTTTTTCGACAGCAGTATTGAAGCAATGATAAGCCCTATTGCCCCGCCATGCGAAGATAGTCCGCCTTGCCAGATATAAAGCAGTTCCCACGGGTGCTCAATATACGGATTGCGGTAGTTGAAAGTCATGCCGAGAAACTCTACAGGCTCAAGTCCTAATATTGCTGCCTCGTGCCACTCATAGAACCAGCAATGCCCTAACCGTGCACCCACGATAACGCCCGTAACCATATAGACGAATATCTTGTCTGCCCAATCGTCGGGACAACCTTCGTTCTTATATAGTTTCTGTTGTACCCAATAGCAAAGCATTATCCCGACAGCCCAAAGTATGCCATACCAGCGAACCTCAAGCGGACCGAGACAGAACGCCACAGGGTCAACATTCCATATTATAGATAACAACGACATTATTTTATTCTGAAAAAACTGATTGTTTATCAGCCAATATTGGCAGATTCATTAAAGTCCTTTTCCGTGGCAGTTTTTGTATTTGAGTCCGCTGCCGCAAGGGCACGGGTCGTTTCGTCCGACTTTCTTTTCCTGACGGCGTATAGGCTCAGTCTTTTGCACTTCGCGTGTATCACGATGTGCAGGGTCGGCTGTTGAAGAAACCACTTGGTCTTTCTGCGTACGATAACGACTATAGTCGTGTCGTTGTTGTTCCTGTGCCTGACGAACATCGTTAGGATCAGCCATTTGCAACTGCGCACGAAGCAGAACGGCAAGCACACGACGGTTCATACGCTCAACCATCTGGGCAAACAAGTCGAAAGAGTCAATCTTGTACATTACAAGCGGGTCTTTCTGCGCATAACTTGCATTCTGCACCGACTGTTTCAAATCATCAAGTTGGCGAAGGTGCTCTTTCCACTCGTCGTCAAGGATATATAGTATCGTTCGTTTCTCAAATTCCTTAACCACCTCTTGCGATTTGCTCTCTGCCGCACGCTCAAGGTTGACACCTATTTGATATACCCGCTTACCGTCGTTGATAGGCACAAGAATGTTTTGATACATACTGCCCTTGTCCTTATACACGCGTTGAATAACGGGGTCAGTTAGTTGCACAATCTTCTCCATTTTGCGCTCAAACGACTGAAGGACATGTTCTGCAAGTTCGTTCACTATATCAAGGGTTTTCCCATGCATAAAATGCGCTTCATCAAATGGCGGTTCAACAGCAAAGACTTGCAGAAGTTCGTCTTTCAACATAAAGTAGTCAGATGTCTGACGAGCCTTTTCCACTATGCCCTCGACAGTGTCGTAAATCATATTGGCGATATCCACGCCTATACGCTCGCCCATAAGAGCATGATGTCGTTTGGCATAGATAACATTACGCTGTTGGTTCATCACATCGTCGTACTCAAGCAAGCGTTTACGGATACCGAAGTTGTTCTCCTCGACTTTCTTTTGTGCATTCTCAATAGTTGATGTAAGCCATTTGTTTTCAATCATCTCACCTTCCTCGAAGCCCATACGGTCCATCACTTTGGCTATACGCTCCGAGCCGAACAGACGCATCAGTTCATCTTCAAGAGAAATGAAGAACACGCTTGAACCCGGGTCGCCTTGTCGTCCGGCACGACCGCGCAACTGGCGGTCAACACGACGACTCTCGTGGCGTTCCGTACCGATGATTGCCAAGCCACCTGCCTCTTTCACTTCAGGGGTTAGTTTGATATCCGTACCACGACCCGCCATGTTGGTGGCAATCGTAACGACACCCTTCTTTCCCGCCTCGGCTACAATCATTGCCTCGCGTTGATGCAATTTGGCATTCAAGACATTATGTGGTATCTTGCGCATGGTGAGCATACGCGAAAGCAGTTCGGATATCTCAACCGATGTTGTACCGACAAGCACAGGTCTGCCCTCACGAACCATCTGTTCTATCTCTGCTATAACGGCATTGTATTTCTCTCGTTTAGTGCGATAGATACGGTCGTTTTGGTCGATTCTGGCGATAGGACGATTGGTTGGGATAACCACAACATCAAGTTTATATATATTCCAGAACTCACCTGCCTCTGTTTCTGCCGTACCGGTCATACCCGCGAGTTTGTGATACATACGGAAGTAGTTTTGCAGAGTGATAGTCGCAAAAGTCTGTGTAGCAGCCTCAACTTTGACATTCTCTTTTGCCTCTACGGCCTGATGCAAACCGTCTGACCAACGACGACCTTCCATGATACGGCCAGTCTGCTCGTCAACTATCTTGACTTCGTTGTTATCAATCACATAGTCAACATCTTTCTCAAACAATGTATATGCCTTAAGCAACTGATGTACAGTATGTACGCGCTCGGCTTTGATAGAGTATTGCGAGAGAAGTTCGTCTTTTTTCTGTTGCAGCTCCTCTGCCGAAAGGTTCTGTTTCTCAAGTTCAGCCATTTCCGAACCCACATCAGGAAGAACGAAGAACTCAGGGTCTTCAGTAGTGCCGGTCAGGACATCTATACCCTTATCAGTCAATTCTATAGACTTATTTTTCTCGTCAATAACAAAATAAAGTTCGTCGGTCGCTATATGCATGTTCTTTTCGTTCTCTTGCATATAGAACTCTTCGGTTGCCTGCAAGCGCACTTTATTGCCTTGTTCGGAGAGGAACTTGATAAGTGCCTTGTTTTTCGGCATACCTTTGTAAGAACGGAACAATGCGAGTTCGCCTGCCTCGGCTTCTTTCTTGTCCGGCGAAGCCATCTTCTGCTTTGCCTCAACAAGCAGTTTGCTTGTAAGTGCCTGTTGTGTCTTAACAAGATTCTCCACCCGATGTTTGTATTCATCGTACATCTGATCCTCACCCTTCGGAACAGGACCTGATATGATAAGAGGTGTACGGGCATCGTCGATCAACACAGAGTCCACCTCATCGACAATAGCGTAGTTATGTCCGCGCTGAACAAGGTCCATAGGCGAAGTTGCCATATTGTCGCGAAGGTAGTCAAAACCGAACTCATTGTTCGTACCAAAGGTAATGTCACAAGCATAAGCACGACGACGCTCTTCGGAGTTAGGTTTGTACTTATCAATACAGTCAACCGACAGTCCGTGAAACATATAGAGCGGACCCATCCACTCGGCATCACGCTTAGCAAGATAGTCGTTTACGGTAACCACATGCACACCCTCGTGAGTCAGAGCATTGAGAAATACAGGCAAGGTAGCAACAAGCGTCTTACCTTCACCGGTAGCCATTTCTGCAATCTTTCCTTGGTGAAGAACGACACCACCAATAAGTTGGACATCATAATGCACCATATCCCATACTATCTCATTTCCACCGGCTTGCCAGCGGTTATGATAAACAGCCTTATCGCCTTGTATCTCAACAAAATCGTGGTTCGTAGCCAAGTCTCTATCAAAGTCGGTAGCCGTAACCTCAATCGTCTCGTTCTCAGAGAAACGGCGCGCTGTATCTTTCACTATAGCAAAGGCTTCGGGGAGAATTTCCAAAAGCACTTTTTCATAAGTGTCTTTTATGTTTTTCTCCAACTTATCCACCTCTTCGTAGATTTTCTCACGCTTTTCAATAGGGGTCTGTTCAACCGATGCTTTTAAGGCAGCAATCTTCTCTTTGTCAGACATGACAGCATCTGCCAAACGGTTTTTGAGAGCCTCGCTTTTCTCGCGAAGTTCGTCATTGGAACAAGCGACTACTCGCTCGTATTCTGCTTTTATCTTTTCAACATACGGCATAACCTCACGCATATCGCGCTGAGACTTATTGCCGAACATTTTTTGTAGTATTCCTAAAAAATTCATAATGTTTAAGTCTTTTGAGTTATTTTTACTAAATTCAACTCATAACTCGCAAATTTAATAAAAATAATTGTTTTTTGCAAATTTTATACATTTTTTACTCTTTTATCTAAAGAATCGTATATTTTCTGAGTTTGGTAATTGCAATATATAAGCCCCTCGTGGGAGTGGAAACAAACAAATGTCAGTACAAGAAAAAACAACTACCTGACCCGTGGTGTTAAAAATCTTTAATGGTATCCTCTTGGGATTTATCACATACCCATCCTTAAAGAACACATCGCTCAGCGAATTAGTTGTAGCCAACTCGCTTTCCGTTTTATCGGCAAAAGTCTGATATTGAACATCTTCTGTTTCCGGCTTATCATCCAAATTGAAAAATACAAACCGTTGCCAATACTTGTGCATAATCTTTCTCGGACGAATGATAGGTTCGTTTCCGGACATATCATAAGCCCAACATATCGTGTCAGGAGCATAACGCCTGTATATGGTCCACTGATTGACAGTATCTTGCAGCAGTTGCCAAGGAGTTGTTACAGTCTTTGTAAAAACAGACGATGAAGCCGATGACGATGAGCCGACAAAGTTATTTGATACTTTGTTTTTAACTCTTATTGAGTCATTTTCAAGAAATTCGACATACCACACCGCGTCTTCGGGATATTCAAGAGTTGATGGCAAACAATATAACTCATCTTTCAAATAAAGCGGTTGATTTTCTTTTACAGGAAGAACATATTTGTCTTGATTCGTTCCATCTAAAACCAACAACGACAGTTTAGGACAAGAGATAAGATAATTGCCTGTTGTTAAGGTCGTTGCTTGCGTCCAATCGTCTGTTTCTTGCTGTTTATCTGCAAAAAGGGCATAAAGAACCATTTGCCCTATAGGATATATCACTTCACCTGCTTTATAGAGCACTGTCGGCATTATAGAAGATGTTGCATAAGTATTTGTAGTCCAACCTATAAAATACCAACCTTCGGGACATACCTGAGGTTCAGGAAGCACTACACCTTCTGATGGTTTGCTTTCTTTTACCACAACAGGCTCTGTCGCATTATCCGTTAGCAGTTTTACAGACCCTACCGCCGAAGCATCGGAATACTCAATGGTATATGATTCTATATAAAGGGAGTTTTGATATGCGGTAACGGTTATACGAACGCTATCGCCTTGCCCAACAAATTCTGCAGGCGAGAAATTTTTGGTTATCGGAACAAAATCGGTTGTATATTCCGAATTCCACAAGACACTTGCAAAACTACTTTGAGGTATTTCCCATATAACATCATCATTTATAGCCGACCAGAGAGCACCGGCACCTGCCATTGAGTTGGAGTGAGCAGAAACAGAAATACTATGTATGCGCTGATTACCATAGCCGTACAAGGTCAGCATACACGATTTCCCTTCGGTCAGTTGTCCTACCTTTCCTGATGTCGAATTGGTCTTAAAAACAGCAATACTGCCGATAGGTTCTTGACCATCACTGCGGACAGTACTTCTTGAATTGATAGTGTATATAACCTTTTCTGCGTGGCACGTAAGTACCAACGAGAGACAACCTAATATCAAAATCCGTTTAGTCATATCAACATTATTGTTCAGTATATTCATATTCGTAGCAACCGGCAGAAGCATGTTTGGGGCGCACCCGTCCTAACCTGTCGGTAGGATATTGTTTTGACCATACCGTATCCGCCACACCTTCGGCTATTGACAAAGAGTCAAGCGTGAAATCGTAATATACATATTCACCATACTTATAAAAATCGTTTTTGAACAAACGGACAGAGTCTTCATCCTCAGGGTAGAAACGGTTTTTATCTGCCCATGGTTTTATTCTTGCCGTATCAGTGCGCACAAGATTTCCGCTGAAAGAGCCTAAATAAGAGTCAATAAAAGGTGTGGCAACAACTATATTTTCTTTTCTTACGCCTACAATTATGTTGTTGAAGCACTCAACATTTGTATAAGCTCTGTTCTTGCTTAAATTGCTGATATATAGCGATGCTACATCTTCTCTGCCGGTTGGTTGGAGATTGATATTGGTATATCTGTAGAACGATGCTATCGTATTGTGTATAAGCCGTTGATGACCGCTTGAGAGATACACAGCATAACTGCCACAGTTAGATATTTCAGAATTTACTATTTCGGCATTAACTTGCTGTGCTACAATACCATACGCCACATGGTTATGAATACGACTGTTCCTTACCACGAGTTCGGGAAAATCATCGGGATTTGTTTCGTAAGAGATAGCAAACAACCCTGTTGTACCTGAGAGGACATTCACATAGTCAAACACATAGTTGTTTTTCTGCTGCGAATTTTCCTGTTGCAGAAGGAACAGACTGCCCCACCCGCCTGCAACATACTGATACGGCACCTTCGGGAAAAGTCTGTCGGTACGATCGCTACGGAAAGTGATAGGCTGCTCAAGCGTACCTTCCGCCGTTACATTTCCTAAACAAAACAGTTGACAACCCGTATGACAAAAGAATGTTGCCCCTGCGTCAATCTTCAGATTTCCGGCAAAGATTATAGTGTCAAACAAAAGATACGGCTTCGTGGCAGTCAGTATGGTGTCGTGTCTTATTGTGCGTTTATTCCATATCTCTACATTCTGCCCGTATGCTTCAATAACCACTTCTTTCACCTCGCCACCGGCAACACACTGCAACTTGTCTTCGATAAAAACAGGTGTGTTCACATCTAACGGGTCAATAGTTGCTTTCAGAAAAACAAAGATACTGTCTTTGCCGGCAAGTTCTATATCCCGAAGCCTGTCAGGGTCTGCCTCGCCGTCGATATTAAGACTAAAATTCTCACCGTCCGACAATGCAAGCCTTTCGAACACTATGCTCTGTTTACCCTCATTACGGATTGTAAGCCGTTGCGTACTGCTGCCTACAGTTGTAAAAACCGTGTCAAAACGCACAGTATCAACCGAAAAACTTATTTGCATAAGCGTTGCCTCGCCTCGGTTGCTTCGACAAGAAGCCAGCAAAAGCGCAAAGGAAACAAATATGTAAGCAATTTTTTTCATTATTCTGCAAAAACTTACAAAGATAATAAAATATGCTGAAATTTGCAAATATCAATAAAAAATAGTATCTTTGCTGTATAAAGAAACATATTTTTGTATTATCTCAAATTTGATGACATTAAAAAACGGCATATTACATTTTCGACATTTCTCACGAAAGGGATATGCTGTTTTTGCATCTCTACACAAGCAGGTTTCTATCGGCAGACTCTGTGCCGCACTTACTGACAGGCAACAACAGAAGTCCCATCGTCAAACATGCCTTGCATTATCTTTATGGCTAGGATATTACCTATTCCGAACCGACACTGACCCTCCTGAGGCATAGTTAAATCTCTTATAAAACATCCTTATTTATTCACTAATAAAACAATAACTATGCGCAATATCTTATTAACCATAGGGCTGTTGGTGTGTGTATATACCTATGCCCTTCAAAAAGATTCACTCGAGACAATCACTCTCGATAAGATTGACATAACCGACAGTTATACTCAAACAGCGTCAATTGACCGCCATTCGGTCATCAAAACCACAAAAGACAATATCTTATCACTACCAAAAACACATTTGAACGATATTCTTGACGAACTGCCAAGCATCGACATTCGTACTCGTGGCACTGACGGCGCACAAGCCGATGTCTCATTGCGTGGCGGCACTACTGACCAAGTGCTTGTACTGCTTAACGGAATAAACTTCACCGACCCCAGAACCGGACATGCAAATTTAGACCTGCCCATTGACCTTAATTCTGTTCAGAGCATTGAGGTCATTCAAGGCGGAGATGTGTCATTGTTCGGTCAAAACGCCTTTTCAGGGGCGATTAACATTCTCACTATGCCCAAATTTGAAACGGGCTGGCATTTCGGTGCAAGTCTGAAAGGTGGTAGTTTTGGTTATTTTGCACCTGCATATTTTATGGGACAACACTCTGAGAAAACCCGTAAAAACGGAGAAACGATACAGACCGATTGGCAACTCAATGCAAACTACAGCCGTTCCGGCGGTTTTCGCCATAACACCGACTATCAATATGGCAACCTCTACCTTAGCGGTGAAAGTGGCGACTTCTGTTGGCAGATTGGCGGACAAATAAAAGATTTCGGTTCAAACGGCTTCTACACACTCAAGTATCCTGACCAATACGAAAAAACAAAGATGTTGCTTGCTTCTGTAGGGTGGAACCGACAAATAATTAAAAATCTGCAACTTCAAGCCAACTTATACTACAGAGTTCATCACGACAAATGGTATCTGTTTCGCCCGAAATCTGAAAATTATACCGACGCATATACACCCAATAGACACCTCACACAACTCGGCGGAGGAAATCTGAAACTGAGTTATAGTTATCGTTTCGGAAAGACCGGTGCCGGCATTGAAATACGCGACGAGCACATCCTGAGCAATGTCTTAGGTAAGGAACGAAAAAATACAAACTCGAAGTACAACAAATCAGCCAATCGCCTTAATGTCAACTATTTCCTTAATCAGGTATTCATCTTTTGCGAGCGTTGGTCGGCAGAGGCAGGTATTGCCGGCAACTACAACACCGCTTTTGGCAACAACTTCACCTTCAATGCCCAACTGTCGTATCGCTACGCAGGACAGGGCAGTTTGTATATAGGTGCAAACAGAGCTATACGAATGCCTACATTCAACGACCTTTACTATCAGTCTGTTACGCAAATATCCAACCCCGATTTGAAGGAAGAAACGGCATACTGTTTTGAGTTAGGCACACATTATGCAAAACATTTTCAGTCGAATTGGAGAATAGCCATTTCCGCTAACGCCTATTACCGCATAGGGCGCAACATCATTGATTGGATGAAAAAACCTGAAGACGAGAAGTGGCAAAGTATGAATCACACACATATTGACGCAACCGGAGGGTTCATAGAAATTAATGTCGGCTATAAACTGTTTGCTTTCAATGTCAATTATAGTTTCAACCACCTGATGCAATCTGCTGACAATCAATACAAAGATTTCATCTCTAAATATGCCTTGGATTATCTCAAGCACAAGGTCTCAATGCGATTTGACCACCCCATATACAAAGGCTTAGGCGCCACTTGGACTTTCAGTTATAACTTGCGAAACGGCAGTTTTATCAACTTAAACAACCAGAGCGAGAGTTATAAATCGGTATATCTGCTTGGCGGACGCATCTATTGGCAAAACAAGCATATAAAAGTTTATGCCGAAGCCGACAATCTAATAGGCAAAACATATTACGATTATGGCGGAATCGACCAACCCGGCAGAACATTTAGAGCAGGCATTGAAGTCATTTTCTAAACTCTATATAGCAAAAAAGGCATAATTTTTGTTATTTTGATATTTTTATAGAAAATTCACGATTTTTTTGTATATTTGCAAAGTTATTGAAGAATAAAATCAACTTATGAAAATTATCAGTATAGCAAATCAAAAAGGTGGTGTCGGAAAAACCACTACTGCAATCAACCTCTCGGCAGCCTTGGCTCAAGCAGGCAAAAAAGTTCTACTCATCGATGCCGACCCGCAAGCCAATGCCTCATCAGGATTGGGAATTGACATCAGAGGTTTGAACAACACCATCTACGAATGCCTTGTAAACGGCGTTCCCGCGGAAATAGCGATACAGCCGACACAACAGAAAAACCTTTCTGTTCTGCCCTCACACATTGATTTAGTAGGTGCAGAGATAGAAATGCTCAGTATTGACAACCGTGAGACATTGCTTCGCAACCTCTTGAAAGAGACAAAGCAAAACTACGATTATATCATCATTGACTGTGCTCCATCGTTGGGTCTTATAACAGTCAACTGTTTGGTTGCAAGCGACTCTGTCATCATACCTGTACAATGCGAGTATTTTGCACTTGAAGGCATAAGCAAACTGCTTAATACCATCAAGATAATCAAGTCAAAACTCAATCCTGCGCTTCAGATTGAAGGCTTCCTGCTTACGATGTACGACAATCGCCTACGCCTCGCCAATCAGGTTTATGACGAAGTTCGCAAACATTTCGGCAAACTTGTCTTTACAACAGTCATTGCCCGTAATGTACGCCTGTCCGAAGCCCCGAGTCATGGAATGTCAGTTCTTGACTACGACAACGACTCCAAAGGCTCACAAAACTACCAAGATTTAGCAAAAGAACTCATACAACACCGATAAACAATGAAAGCACACACAGGTCTCGGGCGCGGTTTAGATGCCCTCATTGATACAACACATGTTGATGCCAACGGCTCTTCGTCAATAAGCGAGATTGCGCTCGACAAGATTAGTGCCAACCCCCTGCAACCACGCCAGAACTTCGACGAGGAGGCGCTTGACGAACTTGCGGCAAGCATACGCGAGTTAGGAGTTATCTCGCCCATCACTCTTAGAAAAAACGACGACGATACATACCTTATCATAGCAGGCGAACGGCGTTTCCGTGCTGCTAAGAAAGCAGGTCTTACCACTATTCCTGCCTACATCCGCACTGCCAAAGACGAGCAGGTCATGGAGATGGCACTCATTGAAAACATCCAACGCGAAGACTTGGATGCCATAGAGATAGCACTTGCCTACCAACGACTTATGGACGAATACGGACTCACACAAGAGCGTATGTCAGAGCGTGTTGGAAAAAAACGCGCAACAATAGCCAACTACCTTAGACTGCTCAAACTGCCTGCCGAGATACAAATGGGTATCAAAGAGAAAAAAATCGATATGGGGCATGCAAGAGCCATTTTAGGACTGAACAATACGAAAGACCAACTCACACTCTACAAACGGACACTTCAAGAGCAACTAAGCGTAAGAAAAATTGAAGAGATGATTGTAGATGGTGCGCTCATTGGCAAAGAGAAGAAAAAGAGCAATCCCGTACTGAAACTGCCTGAACTCAAAGCACTTCAAAACGAACTCTGCTCGTTTTTTGAGACAAAAGTGAAGATGCAATGCAACGAACAAGGCAAAGGTAAGATTGTTATTCCTTTCGATGACGACGAACAGTTGGCAGTTATAATGCAGAAATTAGACACCCGCCGTTGATAAACAAACGCCACATAACAACTCTGTTTTTCTTGCTGTCGTTCCTTTTCCTTCAAGCACAGACTGAAAAAACTGACCCTTCCGATAACGATGAGGGTTGGCATTTGCAGTCCAAACAAAAAGAAACACAAGACAAACCGGCTTCTCTTGTTTTGCAACCGACCGATACACTTAGAGAAGTTAAACCACCCTTCAAACCTGATCCTGTTCGTGCGGTTTGGTTAGCGTCAATACTCCCCGGTGCCGGACAGATATATAACCGTTCATATTGGAAACTGCCGATAGTATATGGTGGCATAATGGGTTGTATATATGCCATCACTTGGAACAACAGTAAGTATCTTGACTATAAAGCCGCCTATCGCGACATTCTCATTGACGACGGCATACACACAGCCTACCTCGATGTGCTTCCGAAAGGTTATACCGTTGAGACTATGGGCGGGAAAAGCACATACACTTCAACACTGAAAAACCAACAGAATGTGCTTCGCCGGTACAGAGACTTGTCGATTGTAGGTTTAGTGGCGGTTTATGCCCTTTCTATAGTTGATGCATACGTTGATGCCCACTTGTTTGATTTTGACATCTCCGAAGACTTGTCGATGCACCTACAGCCCGACTTTCATTACGACCCTGCACTTAACCATTCAGGAGAAATAACACTTGCCATCCGATTTTGAAGAAAAACACTATCATAGCACTACTTTTCTTGTATGCCTCTTGTGCTTTCACACAAGACACATTGTCAGTGCAACAACTTGACGAGCGTCTGCTTGATTTTTCGGTTGCGCATTTAGATACTGCTGATTGCAACACCATAGCCACTCTGCCGACATACCTTGACAGCGTTTACAAACAACGCTTGCAACAACTGCCGAACATAATAGAAATGACATATAATCATGTTGTCAGACGCTATATAGAGCAGTATTCAAGACATCCAAAGCAGATATCCCGTCTTATGTACTTGAGCGAGCGATATATGCCTTTGTTTGAAGATATTTTGTGCAAGTATAATCTGCCTGAAGAACTCAAATATATGCCTGTTGTTGAGTCCGGACTCAATGCTTTGGCACGCTCGCAGATGGGAGCGGCAGGTATGTGGCAGTTCATGCCAACAACTGCAAAAAAATACGGGCTTGAAGTCAATTCGCTCGTCGATGAAAGATACGATGTGTATAAATCTACCGATGCCGCATGCCGATTTCTTATATCACTATACAGCATCTACAACGATTGGAATCTCGCTATCGCTGCATACAACTGTGGTCCGGGAAACATAAACAAAGCCATACACCGCAGTGGCGGGAAAAGAGATTTTTGGGATATCTATGACTATCTCCCTAAAGAGACACGCAACTACCTGCCTTTATTCGTTGCTGCAAACTATATCCTCAACTATGCACAACTTGAAAATGTCTGCCCTACACCACAACTTATCCCTGTCTCGTTTGATACCGTTCTTATTAGCGACAGAGTCCATCTGACGCAAATAGCCGAAGTGTTGGAAGTTCCGATTGACACCCTACGCAGACTTAATCCGCAATACCTTCTTGACATCGTACCCGGTAGCAAAACCTACTCTATATGTCTTCCACTGCAAGCAATAGGTGATTTTATTGACCTGCAAGACACTATCTGTAATTATAAGACTGATAGCCTTCTCAACAACAGAAGAGCAGAAATTGACCTTGCTCACAAAACCGCATCTGACGGCTATCGGGCAAAAGGAACAATACAATATAAAGTCAAGAAAGGTGATACCTTAGGCTCTATTGCCAAACATTTCCATTGCAAAGTAAGTCAGTTGCAGAAATGGAACTCGCTCAAATCAACAAACATAAGAGCAGGTCAAACACTGAAAATACACCGTTAGTTTATGCCGGAACGACTGCTTCATTATATATGGCTACAACGCTTGTGGGAGACGATGCCACAACACACTACTGATGGTAAAGCGTTGGAAATCATTGACCCGGGCGAACACAACATGGATGCCGGACCGGACTTCCTCGGTGCTAAAATACGCATCGACGGAATGTTGTGGGTAGGCAATGTTGAGATACATGTCTATGCCTCCGACTGGAAACGACATCAACACGACACCGACCCTGCATACGACTCAGTCATTCTGCATATCGTTAAACAAGCCGACAAACCGGCTTTCAACACACGGGGTGAAGAAATACCGACTTGCAAACTCAAATACCCGCACGACCAAGTCAAATTAGAACAGATACTTATCGACCGTTTGGCTGCTTGTAGCGACTACCTGCGTGAGCAACCAAAACTCGTAAGGCAACAATGGCGCGAGTTCCTGCTGAAAGAACGATTGCAAAAAAAAGCGGAAGTCATTCAGCAACTGCTAAACCTTTCACACAACGATTGGGAAGAGGCTTTTTATATTACGCTTGCCCATAACTTCGGTTTTCATACCAACGGTGTCCCTTTTGAACAACTTGCCAAACAAACACCTCTGCCATACATAAAAAAACATCGCGACAACCTTTTCCAAATCGAGGCAATGCTTTTCGGTAATTCAGGACTGCTTAATCCTGCCACAGCAAACGACCAATATAGCAAAAGCCTGCTCAATGAATACGCTTTTCTTCAAAAGAAATTCGACTTGCAACCCATTGAGGCTTCGCTTTGGAAACTACTCCGTATGCGTCCGCAGAACTTTCCGCATATCCGAATAAGCCAATTTGCACGACTACTCAACTCTTCTGATATGCTTCTCTCAAAAGTCTTAAACGAGAGCGAGTACGACCAACTTGACCAACTTTTTCTCGTGGAGACAACAGACTATTGGCAAACACATTACCGCTTTGGTGCTGAAAGTCCGAAAACTCTAAAAAAGATGGGCAAAGACGCTCGGCTTACACTTATCATCAACACCGTTGCTCCATACCAATATGCCTACGCAGAAAGCACCGGTAATAAGCAACTTATGCAAAAAGCCATAAGACTTCTGCATAACATGCCTGCCGAAAACAACCATCTTATAAAACAATGGAAGACCTTAGGACTACAAATAAAAACAGCAGCCGACAGTCAGGCTTTCATACAATTACACCAAAACTATTGCACTCGCAACCGCTGTATGAACTGCGACATAGGATACCAAATTTTTACAGTCAAAAACGAAAATGATGAATAAAACTACACACATATCTTTGTTTACGCTACTTGCCTTGTTGCTGACTTTCTATTCCTGTGCAAACAAAGGTGTCGGTCCGCAGGGCGGTCCGAAAGACGAAACACCACCACAAATGCAAAAAGAAGTGCCCGAAAACGGCACACTAAATTTCAGTGGCAAGACCATCATACTCTATTTCAATGAGTATGTTCAACTCGACAAAGTGGCTGATAATGTAATGATTTCCCCACCACAACAAAAACCACCCGTCATTAAAGCAATCGGCAAAAGGGTTATCGTAGCGTTTGAAGAGCCACTTCGCGACTCAACTACTTATACCATTGATTTTGGAAGTGCTATATGTGATAACAACGAGAAAAACCCGATGCAGGGCTACTCTTATTCCTTCTCAACAGGCGACCATATCGACACACTTGAAATCAAAGGACAAGTACTTAATGCACGCGACCTAAACCCAATGTCAGGCATTACTGTGGGCATACACGCCAACCACGCCGACTCTGCCTTTGAGCGAGAGGTTTTCACACGCATAGCCAAAACCGACGAAAACGGTTTATTCAATATACAGAATATAAAATCAGGCTCATATCGCATATATGCTCTTAACGATGTCAACAAAGACTATGTATATCAAACAGGCGAACTGCTATCATTCACCGATTCGGTTTTCACACCTACTATGCGACGCGAGATAACAGCCGACACCATTTGGAAAGACACCATTGATATCGACACTGTCATCATAGCAGAAAAAACTTTGCCAAACATTGACAATATAGTCTTGTATGTTTTTAAGGAAGACAAGAAACGACATTATTTTATCCGTTGCGTAAGGGAAGCACCAAACTATTTCCGGCTCTTTTTCTCTGCCCCGCAAGACTCAATGCCACGAGTTATGCCACTACAAACAGACTGGCTCAAATATGCTCTGTGCCAACCAAATGCCACTTTCGACACAATAACATATTGGCTGACAGACTCTGCCGTCATTCACACCGACACTCTCCAAATGGAAATGACCTACCTGAAAACCGACTCTCTATGGCAACTTCAGGAACAGACCGACACCGTCAAGGCTATATATCGTTCGCCACGGCTATCAGACCGAGCACGCGAAAAAGCCGAAAAAGCCGAAAGAGAAAGAAAAGTGAGACTCACAACCAATGCCAACAACTCTTTCGACATCTTTGATACCTTGCAAATCGTTGCCGACACACCGCTTGACACCATTAAATGGGATAGCATTCAACTGCTCATAAAGCAAGACACTACTTGGCTGAAGACAAACTTTACCGTCCAACCTGCAGACTCGTCAAAAATGAGATATAACCTGCTTACAGAATGGCAGTTCGGACAAACATACAGACTTCTGATTGACAGTTGTACAGTAAAAGACATTTATGGCAAGACAAACGAGAAAAGCAGAAATGAGCTCAAAGTAAAAAAAGCCGACGAATATGCTTCCATCATTGTCAAAATTGAGCCTTACGACGAAAGAGCAGTTATAGAAGTAATTGACGAAAAGGAAAACATCATACGAAGCCAAAAAGCAAAAAAAGAAGGTTGCAAATTCGAAAACCTGAAGCCCAAAGCCTACTACCTGAGACTGTTTATCGACGAAAATGGTGACGGCAAGTGGACCACAGGCGACTGGAGCAAACGCACTCAACCGGAACCGGTATATTATTTCAGTAAGAAACTGACACTCAGAGCAAATTGGGATTTTGAAGAGACATTCGAATACCTCACACAACCAAGACACCTGCAAAAACCTGAGACAATAAAAAAAGACGGAAGTAAGAAAAAATAGCACAAAAAAAAGAGAAAATCTGACAAAAGTATTGCATATATGCAAAAAAAATAGTAAATTTGCAAAATTTTGAAAATATCGTTAAGATATTATATTTAATCAACCTTATTGTTTAACTTTTTAATCAGGTGATTGTATAACCAAAAACTACTCTCTCTATGGAAGAGAACAAATCATTACAAAACTTCGATTGGGATGCTTATGAGAACAACTCTGCGGCTGCTAACCAATCAAAACAGGAAATGACAGAGCGTTATGCTCAGACACTTAACGCTATTGCTGACCACGAGGTGGTTGAAGGCACTGTTATCGGTATCAACAAACGCGAAGTTGTAGTCAATGTAGGCTACAAGTCTGACGGCGTTGTTCCCGCTTCGGAATTCCGCTACAATCCCGACCTCAAAGTAGGCGACAAAGTGGAAGTTTATATCGTAAGCCAAGAGAACAAACAAGGTCAACTCGAACTTTCTCACAAGCAAGCCCGTGCTACCCGTAGTTGGGAGCGTGTAAACGAAGCAATGGAGAAAGAGGAAATCGTTAAAGGCTACATCAAGTGCAAGACCAAAGGCGGTATGATCGTTGATGTATTCGGCATGGAAGCCTTCCTGCCCGGCTCACAAATCGATGTTCGTCCTATCCGCGACTACGATGTATTTGTTGGTAAGACAATGGAATTCAAAGTTGTTAAAATCAACCAAGAGTTCCGCAATGTTGTTGTTTCCCACAAGGCTCTTATCGAAGCAGAACTTGAAGCACAAAAACGCGAAATCATCTCACATCTTGAGAAAGGTCAAGTACTCGAAGGTACAGTTAAGAACATCACCAACTACGGTGTATTTATCGACCTTGGCGGTGTCGACGGTCTTATTCACATTACCGACCTCAGTTGGGGACGCGTTAACGACCCGAAAGAAATCGTTCAACTCGACCAGAAAATCAATGTTGTTATCCTTGACTTCGACGAAGAAAAACGCCGCATAGCTCTCGGCTTGAAACAACTCACTCCTCACCCATGGGATCAACTTGACGCTAACCTAAAAGTAGGCGACAAAGTACATGGAAAGGTTGTTGTTCTGACCGACTACGGAGCATTTGTAGAAGTAGCACCGGGTGTTGAAGGTCTTATCCATGTTTCAGAAATGTCGTGGAGCCAACACTTGCGTTCTGCAAACGACTTCCTCAAAGTAGGCGAAGAAGTTGACGCTGTTATTCTTACTCTTGACCGTGAAGACCGTAAGATGTCGCTTGGTATCAAGCAACTCCGCCCGGATCCATGGGAGACAATCGACGAGAAATACGCTGTAGGTTCTAAACACACTGCACGCGTTCGCAACTTCACCAACTTCGGTGTATTCGTTGAACTGGAAGAGGGTGTTGAAGGACTTATCCATATCTCTGACCTGAGCTGGACACGCAAAATCAAACATCCTAACGAGTTCACACAAATAGGTGCTGAAATGGAAGTTGTAGTACTCGATATCGACAAAGAGAACCGTCGTCTCTCACTTGGTCACAAGCAACTTGAGGACAATCCTTGGGACGCTCTTGAGTCAACATTCGGACTTGACACTGTTCACGAAGGTACCATCATTGAGCTTTCAGACAAGGGTGCCGTAGTGGCTCTGCCTTACGGAGTTGAAGGTTTCTGCACCGCTCGTCATCTTGCTAAAGAAGACAAGTCTCAAGCCAAAGTTGATGAGAAACTGATGTTCAAAGTTATTGAGTTCAACAAAGATGCCAAACGCATCCTTTTGAGCCACCTCCGTACTTGGGAACAACCACGCGAAGAGGCTAAACCGCAAAAGGCACAAGAGAAACCGATAGCACAAGCAGGTGTGGAGAAAACCACTCTCGGCGACATCGAGGCTCTTGCTGACCTGAAGGCTGAAATGGATCAACAGGCATTGGAGAAACTTGCTCAGAAAGAAGCAGCTAAGAAAGCCGCCAAAGCTGAAGAATAATTCTCTAACTAAACAAAAATAGCGATGCTTCGCAAGCATCGCTATTTTGTATATAATATCAGCCACTTATAACTAAAACTAATCATTTTAACTTAAATCATCATGGATTACACACTTCTTATGTACTGCGTACTTGCAGCATCGCTCGTTGCGTTAGGTTTTGCCTATATGTTCTACCGACAGATGCTCAAGAAAGACGAAGGCACACCTACCATGCGTCAGATTGCACAATATGTGCGTGAAGGCGCTATGGCTTATCTTAAACAGCAATACAAGGTAGTTACCATCGTGTTTGTCGTTCTTGCCGCCATTTTCGCAGTAATGGCAATCTTCAAACTCCAAAACGGTATCGTTTGGTTTGCGTTTCTAACCGGTGGTTTCTTTTCCGGTTTAGCAGGTTTCTTCGGAATGAAGACAGCCACCTACGCTTCCGCGCGTACTGCCAATGCCGCTCGCGAATCACTTAACGCCGGACTTCAGGTTGCATTCCGTTCAGGTGCAGTTATGGGACTGACAGTTGTTGGTTTGGCTCTGCTTGATATTGCCGGATGGTTTCTTGTGCTCAAATACACAGGGTTGCTTCAACTCGTAGGTGCAGAAGGCGACCTTATTACCATCACCACCACAATGCTTACCTTTGGTATGGGTGCTTCAACACAGGCTCTTTTTGCCCGTGTCGGTGGCGGTATTTACACCAAAGCGGCAGATGTAGGTGCAGACCTCGTTGGAAAAACAGAATACAACATACCCGAAGACGACCCGCGCAATCCTGCCACTATTGCTGATAATGTAGGCGACAATGTAGGCGATGTTGCCGGTATGGGTGCTGACCTATATGAGAGTTATGCCGGCTCTATTCTTGCCACTATGGCTCTCGGTGCATCCGCTTTTGCCGCACTGCCAGAACTTCAACTCAAAGCCGTACTTGCCCCATCGCTTATCGCGGCTATCGGAGTTGTTCTCTCGCTTATTGGTATCTATATGGTCAAGACCAAAGAAGGCGCTGATATGACGGCCCTACTGAAGGCTCTTGCTCGTGGAACCAACACTGCCGCATGCCTTATCGCAGTTGCCACTTTCGGTATCTTCGCATGGCTGTTCGGAACAGAAACAAACCAATGGTGGCAAGTCAGTCTGTCTGTTGTCGTAGGACTTTTGTCAGGTGTCATAATAGGTAAATCTACAGAATACTATACCTCACAAACATTCCGTCCGACTCAGAAAGTAGCAGAGAGTAGCCAGACAGGTCCTGCCACCGTCATCATAAGTGGTTTAGGACTTGGTATGCTCTCAACAGCCATACCTGTTGTTACCGTTGGTGTGGCTATCGTCTTGGCTTATCTGTGTGCAAACGGATTCAGCGTTGAGTTCAACGCTACAAACCTCTCAATGGGACTGTACGGTATAGGTATTGCAGCTGTTGGTATGCTCTCAACACTTGGCATAACACTTGCTACCGATGCTTACGGACCTATTGCCGACAATGCAGGTGGAAATGCAGAGATGTCCGGTTTGGAACCTGAAGTTAGAAAACGCACCGATGCTCTCGACGCTCTTGGAAACACTACAGCCGCAACAGGTAAAGGTTTCGCAATCGGTTCAGCTGCACTAACCGCATTGGCACTGCTCGCTTCGTATGTTGAAGAGATAAAAATTGCCCTTGCCCGTTTGGCATCAAGCGATGATGTTGTTGCTATAACGAAAGGTGTTGATTGGACTCTCGAGCAAGTGAAGAACGCATCGCTTGTTGACTTTATGGAAGTTTATAATGTCAACCTTATGAACCCGATAGTACTTGTCGGTATCTTTATTGGTGCTATGATGGCATTCCTTTTCTGCGGACTGACAATGAATGCCGTTGGTCGCGCCGCACAGAAGATGGTTCAGGAAGTGCGCCGTCAGTTCCAGACTATTGCCGGTATCCTTGAAGGCAAAGGCAAACCCGACTATGCCCGCTGCGTTGAGATTTCCACCAAAGGTGCTCAACACGAAATGCTCTTGCCATCATTGCTTGCAATCATCGTTCCAATACTGACAGGTCTTGTACTTGGCGTTGCAGGTGTGTTAGGACTGCTCATCGGCGGTTTGAGTACTGGTTTCGTTCTTGCTGTGTTTATGGCAAACGCCGGTGGTGCTTGGGACAATGCAAAGAAATATGTTGAAGAAGGTCATTTCGGAGGCAAAGGCTCAGACTGCCACAAAGCCACCATCGTTGGTGATACCGTTGGCGACCCGTTCAAAGACACATCCGGACCATCGCTCAACATACTTATCAAGCTTATGTCAATGGTAAGTATCGTTATGGCAGGTCTGACTGTAGCATGCCACTTGCTTTAATAGATTTTAGTCCACTGCGCTGTTGGATTTTTAGACCACTGCGCTGTTGGATTTTAGACCGCTACGCTGAAAGAGCATAGCGGTCTTTTTTATACTTGTAGGGAATTCGTATATATAGGCAAAAGGACAAAACAAAAAATCGATCAGTTTCGCAACCAATCGATTTCTTGCGCTCCCTCAAGGACTTGAACCTTGGACCCCCTGATTAACAGTCAGATGCTCTAACCGACTGAGCTAAGGAAGCGTTTTACAAACACACAAAAACAATAATGAAACCAACTATTACAACTATGAGATTTTTTAAGCTATTTTCAAGAAAAAATCAAAAAAACAACTTTTATTTCTCATTTGCGGTGCAAAGATACTAAAAAAAATTAGAAAAAACAAAAAAAATTGCAAAAAATTGCAAAAAAAATTGTATTTTTGCAAAAAAAATAAAAAAAACAGGCATTTTAATGCCGATATATACACCTTATATAAGATATGAAAAAAGTCCTCGGTTTAGGCAACGCGCTGACTGACATTCTATTACAGGTTTCAGAGCGTGATTTGGCAGAATTAGCCCTTCCAAAGGGCAGTATGAACCTCATTGATATCAAGACGGCTATGGAGATTCAGAACCGTTTTATCAGTGTCAGAAAAACGATGGTAGCAGGCGGTTCTGCTTCAAACACCATTGCCGCCATTGCCGCCTTAGGCGGGAAAGCCGCCTTCATTGGCAAACTCGGAAACGATGAAGTGGGAGAGTTCTACCGCAATGACCTTGAGAAAAACGGAGTGCAGACACTTATCCTACCCTCAACACTGATGTCAGGTTGCTGTACGGTACTTATCACCCCTGATGGCGAACGCACTTTCTGCACCTATCTTGGAGCATCCGCTGACCTTGAGCCGAGCGATATCCACCACGAGACTTTCGTTGGATACGACATTTTTCACATTGAAGGATACATGCTTCAAAACCACGCACTCATAGAGAAAGCCCTCAGATTGGCAAAAGAGATGGGACTTTATGTTTCGCTTGACTTGGCGTCATACAATGTCGTAGCCGAAAACCACGACTTTCTATCAGACTTGATAGAGAAGTATGTTGACATAGTGTTTGCCAACGAAGACGAGAGTTATGCCTACACACATCTACCGCCACGCGAGTCAGTAGCTAAGATTTCCAAACAATGCGACATCGCTATTGTAAAGGTTGGCAAAAAAGGCTCGTATGTACAGCGTGGAGACGAAGTTTATCACATTGGTGCTATCACATCCAAATGTTTGGACTCAACAGGTGCGGGCGACCTTTACGCCGCAGGGTTCCTACATGGTCTTTCAGAGAGTTTTGACATACGCCGCTGTGCTGAGATAGGAACATTGGCAGCCGGTCGCGTTGTGGAGATTGTCGGCACTAAACTGCCAAACGAAACATGGGACGAGATTCGCCGTCTAACCGCTCTCTATCGCGGTTTCTCATCGTTGCTCTTTAGTGAATAGGAAAATGTTAGATTCTGACCTGCGTCAGAATGAGGGACTCGCTATTCATCCCAACCTATGCCCTTGTATTTGGAAATATCCCAATCGTCTTGTTCGTTGAGATAGATGGTATGCGGCTCATCGTCGCCTTCTATTTGAGGCTCATCTTTCTCAATGACCTTGACATCAATGGGTGCGTGAGAAATCTCTATAACACGGTTCTCTGCTTTGTTCAGTTCTGTCCAGATAAGGTCTTTGAGTTCGTCTATACCCATGCCTGAAACAGATGAAAAGAACACAACGGGTACATCCGTTGGCAGTTGCTGTCGCATCTCGTCTATCATCTGTCGGTCAAGCATATCAGACTTTGAGATAGCCAGCACGCGCGACTTCTTCAGCAAAACAGGGTTATATTTTTCGAGTTCTGCAAGCAGAATCTCATATTGCTTTTGAGGGTCGTCGGCATCAGCAGGAACAAGAAAAAGCAGTATGGCATTTCTCTCTATATGCCTTAAAAAGCGCAAACCCAAACCTTTTCCTTCTGCTGCTCCTTCTATTATTCCCGGAATGTCAGCCATACAGAACGAACGCCCGTCACGATATGCAACTATTCCCAAGTTTGGTGTAAGCGTAGTGAAGGGATAATCTGCAATCTCCGGCTTAGCAGCACTGACCACGGAGAGCAATGTTGATTTGCCTGCATTAGGGAAACCTACAAGTCCGACATCTGCAAGCACTTTGAGTTGAAGAATGATATTTTTCTCAATAGAAGGTTCGCCGGGTTGTGCATACCGCGGTGCTTGATTCGTAGCCGTACGGAAATGCCAGTTGCCCAAACCACCTCGACCACCGCGAAGAAGAATAATTTGTTCACCGTCTTCCTTCACTTCAGCAAGCCATTCACCCGTATCGCCATCATATACGACAGTACCACAAGGCACTTCAAGTACTTTGTCTTCACCATCTTTGCCGAAACTTCGACTCTCGCCACCTTTCCCACCATCCGTCGCTATGATATGCTTTTGATACTTCAGGTGCAGCAAAGTCCAATAGTTGCGATTAGCACGGAGAATGATATGCCCGCCTCTGCCGCCATCGCCACCATCCGGACCGCCCTTTGGGACATACTTCGCACGATGAAAATGCATAGAGCCTGCCCCACCCTTACCTGAGCGGCAATAAAGTTTTACATAATCAATAAAGTTATTCATTGCTGGATGATGGATTTTAGAACCGTTTTCTAACTTCTACCTAATCCACTTAGCGAGGAGTTGGTCGAGTTGGGTAAATGTATTATTGATAGAGCCTGAACCGTCAATAGTATGATAGTTGTTGCGTGATTTATAAAAACCTATAAGCGGTTCTGTCTGACGGTGATAGACCTGCAAGCGTTTGGTAATAACATCTATATTGTCATCACTTCTGCCGGATGTCTTTCCGCGATTAAGCATACGGGCAACAAGTTCCTGTTCGTCAACTACAAGGTTAATCATTAGTGCCTCTTCCTGACGCTCTTTAAGTAGTTGCTCAAAAGCCTCAGCCTGTGGCAAAGTACGGGGAAAACCATCAAAAATAAGTCCCACAGCACGGTCATCAACCGACTCAAAATAACGCTCAATAAGGTGCATAATGATATCGTCAGACACAAGATTACCTTTTGATATAATAGCATCTATACGCTTGCCAAACTCACTACCGGAGGCTATCTCCTCTCGAAGCAGATCACCGGTTGAAAGATGCTTGAATCCGTATTTTTTCTGCAACAAATCGCTTTGTGTTCCTTTGCCACTACCGGGGGCTCCCGACAGAATAATGTTTAACATAACTTGAATTTTGAAAAAAAAACACACAAAGATACGAAAAAAAAACGAAAAAGACAAAAAAATCAAAAATTCCAAAATTCCAAGATTGCGCATTCCTCACCCGGACGAAGGTCAGGGTCTAAATTTACCGACACTTGCTCTAAGCGATTGAGGCGATACACCTGTGAGCCGGCGGAAATACTTACAAAAGAAAGACGCATTCGGGAAACATAGGTCATCACTTATCTCACTAACAGTCTTGTCGGTATATAGAAGTGCCGTTTTTGCACGCGAGATAATAATCTCGTCAAGCCAACCTTTGACAGATTTTCCGCTTGTCTTATAGATAAGCGAACTCAAATAGCGTGCCGACAAAAAGAGTCTGTCGGCATAGAATTCAAGTTTATGTTCCTTTACGGCATACTCATTTGCCAAACGGATGAAATCAGCAAACAACCTTTGTTCACGACTCACTGACAGTTGCGTCACCTTTTTTTCGCTATACAAGCCATCAACATACCACATCATCGAAGCAATCATACATTTAACCACCTCACCCTCCTGCCCGTGAAGCAGAACATAATCTAACAACAAACGATGACTTTGAGAAAGAAAAAGCTTATCATCGTCCGACAATTTTACAGAAAATTGCCTTACCGACTCTGACAGAATTTTAGGCGATACATTCCGAAAAACAGTATCCAACATTTTTGTACTGACCGACAATGCATAACCGCTGAAGTCATCGCTCAAACAAACAGCACTCGGATCAACAACTCCATTTGCTCCTAAAAACAGCAAGTCTCCATCAGAGAAAGTAAAATCTTGAAAATTGATTCTGACTGTAACTGTTCCACTGCTTATCACCATGAGACGCATCTCATCCAATATCATCGCCTCACTACCTATATTCGATGCCACATTGAGCAACATATCCATTGCCTTTACTATCGCCAAGTCTGTGGAAAAATAACTATTAGAAACATCAATTTTGTTGCTTCTTAACCTTTCAGCAAGATTGTCTATTCTTACTCTTTTAATGTCATTTGAAATCTTCATAATGTTCTTTTTGTTTTATTTTAGTGCAAATTTAATAAAAATATCATAAAAATCAATATATTTTTATTCATTTTGTACAAAAAGGACATCTATTATGAAATAAAGATAATAATAATTAAAATAAAAGAAGTAATTTTGCAGTGTCAAACAAAAAGAACTAAAAAGCAACATAAATCATTCTGTTATGAACAAGAATTTTTTGATATTACTTATGTCTTTGTTGAGCCTTTCCTGTTTTTCACAGACGCTTCAGCAATGTTATGATGCCGCCGAGAGCAACTACCCGCTCATTAAGCAGGCTAATCTTATTGAACAGACCAAACAACTCACGCTCAGCAACATCAAGCGCGGTTGGATCCCACAGTTTCAGGTTTCTGCACAAGCCACCTACCAAAGCGATGTTACGGCTTTCCCTGAGCAAATCCAAAACCTCTATCAACAGATTGGTATCAATATGGCAGGGTTGCAAAAGTTCCAGTATCGTATCGGTTTGGATATGCAACAAACCATATACGACGGCAGTGCAATGCACTATCAGAAACAAGTGGCACAACGCCAAGCAGAAACCGACAAAGCACAGTTGGAAAGCAACTTGTACGCAATCAAGCAACGAGTAAACGACCTCTATTTCGGACTTCTGCTGATAAACGAAAATATCAAACTGAACGAAGAGCTGCAAGACCTGCTTCTAAAAAACGAACAGAAACTGCAGAAACTCTATAGTAGAGGACTGATTTCAAAAAGCGACTTAGAAGCAGTAAAAGCCGAGCGTCTCACAACGGCACAACAAACAGTTACCCTGCAGTCAAATGCCGAACAACTAACCGCCATACTAAGTGCTTTCTGCGGAATAGAGATAACCGATTTACAACGACCCGAACCTATAACATCAACAACAGAAAACGACCGACCCGAACTAAAGTATTTTGACGCACAGGCCGACCTCATAAATGCATACCGCAAACAACTTAATGCAGCGATAACACCACGGATAAGTCTTTTTGCCTCTGCTTTCTACGGCTACCCTGGATATAACCTTTTCAACGATATGATGCACCACGATGGCTCACTCAACGCCATTGTAGGAGCAAAACTCAGTTGGAACATAGGCGGGTTCTACACAAGAAAAAACGACAAGAACAAGTTGCAACTAAAAGCACAAATGATTGAAAACAACAGAGAAATCTTTCTTTTCAACAACAGATTAGAACAAATAGGAAAAGACGAACAAATAAAAAAATATCAGCGTTTAGAGAAAGACGATGCAGATATTATCGCACTACGCACCTCAGTAAGACAGGCATCGGAATCCAAACTCGAAAACGGAACAATTGACATCAACGACCTGTTGAAGGATATTTTCAACGAGAACAACGCCAAAATACAAAACGCTATCCATCAGATAGAGATGCTCAAATATCAATATGAGAAACAATGGTTAAACGGATAAATATATAAACACAATGAAAAAAATCATAATCTTGGCAAGTCTTGTCGTAATCATGACAGCTTGCAGTAATTCAAACGACAAGTTTGATGCAACTGGCACTTTCGAAGCAACGGAAAACATCGTCAGTGCAGAACAAAACGGCAAACTCATCTCGTTCCTTATAAACGAAGGCGAACTTGTGGAAGCAGGCTTTGAAGCCGGACTTATCGACACTATGCAGCTATACCTTCAGATACAACAGTTGCAAGCGCAAAAAGCAGTGTTTCAAAATCAAAAGCCCGATTCGGAAAAACAACTTGCCGCCACAAGAGAGCAACTACAGAAAGCCCGCTTGGAACAAAAACGCTATCAAGACCTGCTTCGCGACGGAGCAACATCAGAAAAAACAGTTGACGACATCAACAATCAGGTAAAAGTGCTTGAACGGCAACTTGATGCACAACAATCAGCATTGCAAAAACAACTTGCCACTCTTTCGGCACAAGTAACGGCTACCGATGCTCAAATAGATGTCCTGCAGAACCAACTTAGCAAATGCCACATCGTAGCACCCGTTAGAGGCACTGTCTTGGAAAAATATGCCGAGCAAAACGAACTCGCCGTTGTCGGGAAACCTCTTTTCAAAATAGCAGATATAGAAAATATGTATCTCAAAGCATATATCACTTCCTCACAACTAACTGATGTCAAAATCGGTCAGAAAGTGCGCGTTTTTGCAGACTTCGGTGGCAACGACAGGAAAGAATACGATAGCACAATAACTTGGATAAGCCAACGCTCCGAATTTACACCTAAAACCATTCTCACCAACGATGAGCGGGCAGACCTTGTATATGCTATAAAAATTGCTGTCAAAAACGACGGTTATATCAAGATAGGTATGTACGGAGAAATGAAACTGAAATGAAAGCCATTGAAGTTAAAAATATAAACAAGTCGTATGGGAAAGTCGAGGCTCTGAAAAATGTGAGTTTTGACATTGAGCAAGGTGCTATTTACGGCATCATCGGTCCTGATGGTGCCGGTAAAACAAGCCTCTTCCGACTCATTGCCACACTACTTTTGCAAGACAGCGGACAGATAACCGTTGAAGGCTTTGACACTGTCAGACAGATGCAGCACATACGCAAACGCCTTGGATACATGCCCGGCAAGTTCTCTCTTTACCAAGACCTCACAATTGAAGAGAACCTTGAGTTTTTTGCCACACTGTTCGGCACAACGGTTGAAGCCGGATATGACTCCATAAAAGCCATCTACTCGCAGATAGAACGTTTCAAAAATCGTCGGGCAGGAGCACTGTCAGGCGGTATGAAACAGAAACTTGCACTATGTTGCGCACTCATACACAGTCCAAGCATACTTCTGCTTGACGAACCGACTACCGGCGTTGACCCAGTTAGCAGAAAAGAATTCTGGGACTTGCTTCAGACTCTCAAAAGCAGAAACATAACCATCGTGGCAGCCACACCTTATCTTGATGAGATACGCCGTTGCGAGAAGGTGCTGTTTTTGGATAAAGGTGAAGTGAAAGGCATAGGAACACCCGATGAGATTCTCACACGGTTTGCCGACATATTCAACCCCGAAGGTCTGCCTGAAAACGAAAGCAAACTTAATGGTACAGAAAATGTTATTGAAGTGAAAAACCTCGTCAAAGCCTTCGGCAGTTTCCACGCTGTTGACGACATCTCGTTCAGCGTCCGCAAAGGCGAGATATTCGGTTTCCTCGGTGCCAATGGCGCAGGAAAAACAACAGCAATGAGAATGCTTACCGGACTGAGTCAACCAACAAGCGGAACGGGTACTGTTGTCGGATTCGACATCTCAACCGAACATGAGAAAATAAAAAAGAACATAGGCTATATGAGTCAGCGGTTCTCTCTATATGAAGACCTTACCGTTGAAGAAAACATACGACTCTTCGGTGGAATATACGGAATGACAAAACAAGCAATCAAAGAAAAAACCGAAAAGTTGCTATGGCAACTCAACTTTACCGAACACCGACAAGATTTGGTCAGCAGTCTGCCTTTAGGTTGGAAACAGAAACTTGCATTCTCCGTTTCTATTTTCCACGAACCAAAGGTTGTTTTTCTCGACGAACCCACAGGCGGAGTTGACCCCGCCACAAGACGACAATTCTGGGAACTCATATACCAAGCCGCACAAAAAGGTATAACCGTGTTCGTTACAACCCACTATATGGATGAAGCCGAATACTGCGACCGTATATCCATAATGGTTGATGGGAAAATAAAAGCTATAGGTAGTCCTAAAGAACTGAAAGAACAGTTCCATAAAAAAGATATGGACGAAGTATTCACTTATCTGGCTCGAACAGCCACAAGACAAGACAACTGATATGACAACATTTGCAAGTTTCGTTCTAAAAGAAACAAAACACATCTTACGCGACAAACGCACCATGCTTATACTTTTCGGCATGCCGATAGCCCTTATGCTATTGTTCGGTTATGCTGTTACCAACGATGTCAAGAATGTGCGCGTAGTAGCCGTATGCTCACAAACCGACCACCTTACAGAGCAGGCACTTGTGCGATTGTCCGCATCAGAGTATTTCACGCTTGTCAAAACGGTCTTTACGCCACAAGAAGCAGAGCAATATATTCGTAGTCAGAAGGCGGATATGGCAATTGTCTTCACCACTGACTTTGCCTCAAAAAAAGAAGGCTTGCAGTTTATCGTTGATGCCTCCGACCCGAACATGGCTGAACAATGGACTGCATACGCAACAAGCATACTTCTTAACCCGCAAGCAACAGTCAACACAAAAATGCTCTACAACCATCAGATGCGCTCAGCCTTTAACTTCGTTCCTGCCATCATGGGAATGTTGCTTATGCTTGTGTGTGCAATGATGACCTCCGTTTCTATTGTCAGAGAGAAAGAGAAAGGGACAATGGAAGTATTGCTCGTATCACCAGTCAAACCTCTAATGATAATAATCAGCAAGGCTATTCCGTATCTTGTTTTGTCGTTCGTCATTCTTATTATCATACTGCTCATGGCGACTTTCGTATTGGATGTCCCCGTTGCAGGCTCTATTGTTTGGATACTTTTAGTTTCACTGATATACATTTTGCTTGCTTTGTCGTTAGGTCTTCTTATCAGCAATATAGCCAAAACGCAACTCGTAGCACTATTGATGTCCGCAATGGTACTGCTTATGCCTATAGTGATGCTTTCGGGAATGATGTTCCCCATAGAGTCAATGCCCAAGATTTTGCAGTATGTATCAGCAGTTATTCCCCCAAAATACTATATTCAGGCGATGCGCAAACTGATGATTATGGGAGTTGGTATTACCGATGTCCTAACCGAAGTAGGTATTCTTTCTGCAATGACACTTGCCCTGCTTGGCATCGCTCTCGCTAAATTCAACAAACGGTTAGAATAATTTACAATTCACAATTTGCAATTTTTTCGTGCACTTCGGTGGCATTTTTGCCACAGCATATCAAAATGAGTATAATATCAAATATCAAGCACAATGAAATAATAATTATTAACTATTAACTATTAACCTAATGTCAACCCTTCTATATCTTATACAAAAAGAGTTTATACAGATTCGGCGCAACTCATTTCTGCCTAAACTCATATTCGGTTTTCCAATTGTCATCATGTGCGTTATGCCATGGGTTATGAACATGGAGATAAAAAATGTTGTCGTTGAAGTTGTTGATAACGACCACTCACAACTATCTTCGCAACTAATACAAAAAATCCGGCATAGCAACTACTTTGTTTTTGCCGGAACAAAACCCTCATACGACACCGCCCTCAAAGATATCGAGCACAGCAAAGCCGATGTTGTACTTGTCATTCCTCAGGGCTACGAAAAAAACGGCGAACAAGTAATGATTGCCGCCAATGCCGTTAACGGAACAAAAGGAGCAATGGGCTCAGCCTACCTGACACAAATAGTCAATTCAACAAACGCTTCACAATCTGCGACTTGTAGCACAGCAAAAACGCAAAAGCTTTCCTTAGGCTGCAAATTGCAAACCTTGTATCTTTACAACAAGAACCTCAACTACAAAGTCTTTATGATACCGGCATTGTTCGCAGTTGTCATAATGCTTATGTGCGGATTTCTCCCGACACTCAACATCGTATCTGAAAAAGAGGCCGGAACGATAGAACAGATAAATGTAACACCCGTCAAGAAATGGCAGTTCATTATCGCTAAGATCATTCCGTATTGGCTTATTGCTTTCTTCATCGTAAGTGTTTGTCTTGTTCTTTCTTGGGCGATATACGGCATAGTCTGCAAAGGAAGCATTTGGCTTATCTATCTGCTTGTTATGCTTCTTGCTCTCGTTTTCTCTTCCTTCGGACTTATAGTTTCCAACTATAGCGACAATATGCAACAAGCCATTTTCGTTATGTGGTTCTTTGTCGTTATCTTATTGTTGCTTAGCGGACTTTTCACCCCTACCCGCTCAATGCCTGATTGGGCATATATGAGCACCTATATCAACCCGATGCACTATTTTATTGATGCCATGCGCACTGTATTCGTCCGTGGAGGCGGGTTAGCCAATGTCTCAACTCAAATTTCGGCATTAGCCATCATAGGCTGTCTTATGGCATTTTGGGCTGTTGGAAGTTATAAGAAAAATGCATAAACAAAACGAATTTGCAAAATTTTTGATAATATGAAGAATTTTTTGTAAATTTGCACGATTTATGCGAAATTCTTATAATTTAACAAAATGCAACAAATTCGTAACATTGCTATCATAGCCCATGTTGACCACGGAAAAACTACTCTTGTGGACAAGATGCTTCTGACTGCCCACCTTTTTCGCGACAACGAGCAGAAAGGCGAGCTAATTCTTGACAACAACGAACTTGAGCGCGAGCGTGGAATAACCATACTTGCAAAGAATGTGAGTATCAACTATAAAGGCTACAAAATCAACATCATTGACACTCCCGGGCACGCCGACTTCGGTGGCGAAGTGGAACGCGTACTCAATATGGCAGACGGTGTGCTTCTGCTTGTTGATGCCTTTGAAGGACCTATGCCACAGACTCGCTTCGTCCTGCAAAAAGCACTGCAACTCAACTTGAAACCTATAGTTGTTATCAACAAAGTGGACAAACTCAACTGCCGTCCTGACGAAGTACAAGAAGCCGTGTTTGACCTCATGGTCAATCTTGACGCTACAGACGACCAACTTGATTTTCAGACCATCTACGGCTCTGCCAAGAATGGTTGGATGTCAACCGACTGGCGCAAACCCACCAATGACTTAACGGCACTCATGGATGCCATCATCGAGTACATCCCTGCTCCTGAGATACTTGAAGGTACTCCGCAGATGCTCATCACCTCGCTTGACTACTCGCCCTATGTAGGTCGTATCGCTGTCGGACGCATTCATCGTGGCACACTCAAAGAGAACATGGATGTTACACTCGCCAAACGCGACGGCACCATGCAGAAAGCAAGAATAAAAGAACTGCATACCTTCACCGGACTCGGACACCAAAAAATCGACCAAATGTCATCTGGTGACATCTGCGCACTTATCGGCATCGAAGGTTTTGAGATCGGAGACACCATCTGCGATTTGCAAAACCCCGAACCACTCAAACCTATTGCCATCGACGAGCCAACAATGTCAATGGTCTTTACTATTAACGACTCTCCGTTCTTCGGAAAAGAAGGCAAGTTTGTTACCTCACGCCATATACACGAGCGTCTTATGCGAGAACTGGACAAGAACCTTGCACTCCGTGTTCAGAAAAACCCGAACGAAGATATCTGGCATGTGTTCGGGCGTGGTGTGCTACACTTGTCAGTGCTTATAGAAACGATGCGTCGTGAAGGCTACGAACTACAAGTTGGACAACCGCAAGTTATTATAAAAGAGATAGACGGCGTTAAATGCGAACCTATCGAGCAACTAACGGTCAATACACCCGAAGAATGTTCAGGAAAGATAATCGAGATTGTTACACGCAGAAAAGGCGAAATGGTTTCAATGAACACTATTAACGACCGTGTGCAACTTGAGTTCAACATCCCTTCGCGCGGAATAATCGGACTTCGCAACTATGTGCTGACCGTCTCCGCCGGCGAAGCCATCATGTCTCACCGTTTCCTTGAGTTCCAACCATACAAAGGTGAGATTGAGAAACGCACCAACGGCTCACTCATTGCTATGGAAAGCGGTACGGCATACGCCTATGCGCTCGACAAACTGCAAGACCGTGGTCGTTTCTTCATTTACCCGCAAGACGAAGTGTATGCCGGACAGGTTGTAGGCGAGAACGCTAAAGAAGGAGACATCGTTATCAATGTAACTAAGTCGAAGAAACTAACCAACATGCGTTCTAAGTCTGCCGACGACAAAGCCACACTTCCACCACCCATTATATTCTCGCTTGAGGAAGCGCTTGAATACATAAAAGAAGATGAGTATGTGGAAGTTACACCTACTAAGATACGCCTAAGGAAAATCATCCTCGACGAACTTGAACGTAAACGCGCAAACAGATAATTAAGAAAAGAATGAACAGAGAACTGATTTCGTTCCCTGCCAAAAGCGTAAGCTTTTGAATAAAAAAAGATTAACCATAAAAAATTAAATAAACAATGAAAATCGAACGCAAAGATTTTGACAAGTTAAATGCAACACTTCATCTGGTAGTAGAGCCTGCCGATTATGAAGAGAATGTCAAAAAACAACTCAAAGACATCCGTCGCAAAGCCAATATCCCGGGTTTCCGTCCCGGTATGGTGCCACAAGGACTTATCCAAAAAATGTATGGCAAAGCCGTACTTGGAGACGAAGTTAACAAGGCTATCAATAAAGGTCTGCAAGACTATGTAACTGACCAAAAAATCGACCTGCTCGGCGAACCGCTGCCAAAAGAAGACAGCGAACAACAAGTTATCGATTGGGACAACCAAACAGAATTCGAGTTTGACTTCGACATCGCTATCGCACCGGAAATAAATGCCGAACTCAACGACAAAACCAAACTTCCATTCTACACCATTGAAGTAAGCGACAAAGACATTGACGAACAAGTCAAATCATACGCCTACCGCTTTGGACATACCGAGCAAGTAGAGAAATGGGAGAAAGAGGATATGCTCCGTGGCAAACTCACCGAAAATAAAGAAAATGGTCTTGTAATTGAAAATCAAGTTCTTAATGTTGATATCCAAAAAGACGAAGAACAAAAGAAACTCTTCTTGGACGCAAAGAAAGGCGACACCATCGTTTTCAACCCCGCAAAAGCATATCAAAGCGATGTCGAACTTGCTTCTTTACTCCGTTTGAAGAAAGAAGAAGTGGCTGAACACGACGGAGACTTCAGTTTCGAAATAACCGACATCACACGCTTCGTTTCTGCAGAAGTAAATCAAGAACTCTTTGACAAAGCCTTTGGCGAAGGCAAAGTGAAAGACGAAGCAGAGTTCCGCGCAATGATAAAAGCAGATATTGAGAAAAACCACCTGCTTGACAGCGAATACCGCTTCTCTATTGATGCAAAAGAGGCTATAATGAAACAAATAGGCGAAGTGGAATATCCCGACGAGTTCCTCAAACGCTGGCTCAAAGAAACTAACAAAGAGATGACCGACGAGCGTATCGAAAAAGAATATGCCGATATGCTGAAAGACCTTACTTGGCAACTCGCTAAAAACAAATTAGTTGAAAAATACGAAGTGAAAATAGAAGACGAGGACATGAAAAACTATGCCAAGGAAGTAACTCGCCAACAATTTGCTCAATACGGTCTTATGCATGCCGACGACAGTCTTATCAATGACTATGCCGAACGACTATTGAAAGATGAGAAACAAGTGAGAGGAATTTTCGACAGAGTGTTGGAAAACAAAATGTTCGAAGCAGTAAAAGCAAATGTTAAAATAGAAAACAAAACTATATCATTCGACGATTTTCGCAAACTCTTTGAATAATGGTTTGGCTTGACTATCTTCATCAATTACTTGACCTGTTACCCTCGCGGAAACTAAAAAGAGAAAAACAGAAACTGCGCAATTATCTTCTTCAGAAAAGACGCATTCTTACTGAAGAAGAAATTGCGGTTTGTTCAAAGGAAGTGGTAGAGCAGATTCTTGCAGACCCGAATTTTGAATCCGCCAAACGAGTGATGCTCTACTACCCCGTCAAACACGAGATAGACCTGCGTGCACTGTTCACACTTGCACCGGAAAAGGAATACTACCTGCCTATTGCACACACCACACGAATGTCTGTCAAACGCTATACCGGCGAAGACAACATGCATAAAGGCAAGTATCATATTCCAGAACCGCTCGGCGACGACTATCGCGGAGACTTAGACCTCATCCTCGTGCCGGGAGTCGCCTTTGACAAAGAACACTACCGGCTTGGCAGAGGTGCAGGCTACTACGACCGCTTCCTTGAGAAGTTCAAAAATACTTGGAAAATAGGAGTAGGTTACGCTTTTCAATACAAGAGCCGCATACCCAAAGGCAAACACGATATGCAAGTTAACCATCTTATTTTTTCAAAAACGAAATAAGACCAAAAACAATGAGATACCAACTATCCCGTAACGATAAAACAAAAGATGTAAAATCTAAGGAGACAAAAACAACTCCTACCGACTATCCGACACGCCGTCCGAAACAGAAAGAAATGATTTTCGGACTGCGTGCCGTCATAGAGGCTATTGATGCCGGTAAGAGCCTTGACAAGGTTTTGCTACGCAGAGACATGTCGTCAGCATTGGCAAAAGAGTTGTACGCAAAACTCAAAGACATACCCGTTGCTATACAGAAAGTACCGGTAGAGAAGCTCAATAGCTATACCGACAAAAATCATCAAGGTGTTATTGCATTCCTCTCACCAATTGATTTTGAGCAGATTGACACACTCTTGCCAACTCTGTACGAAGCAGGCAAAGTGCCTTTCTTTATGGTTTTAGACGGCATAACCGATATGCGCAACTTTGGCGCTATCGCACGAACAGCCGTTTGTGCCGGAGTCGATGCACTCATAATCTCAACCCATAAGTCGGTTGCAATAAACGGCGATGCCGTAAAGACATCTGCCGGTGCACTACTTACTCTACCCGTTTGCAAAGTGGAAAATCTAAAAGAGACATTATCGTTCCTTAAAGCGTCAGGAGTAAACATTATAGCCTCTACCGAACATACCGACAAGCCATACACAAGCCTTGATTTCAATCTGCCAACTGCCATAGTCATGGGCTCTGAAGATATCGGTATTCAAGACGACATACTCAATCTTGCAACCGAAAAAGTCCGTATCCCGATGAAAGGTAAGTTGGAATCGCTCAATGTGTCTGTTGCCGCTGCCATAATGATGTACGAAGTAGTTCGTCAAAGATCCGACATCTAACAGCGTCAGCGTTCTAACTTCTAACAGCATCAGCGTTCTAATATCAAACCTCTCTTATGCAAATTCTTTACGAAGACAATCATATTATTGCTGTCAATAAAGCCGTTGGCGAAATCGTTCAAGGCGACAAGACCGGCGACAAACCACTGTCTGAAGAAGTAAAAAACTATCTCAAACAGAAATATGGCAAGCCCGGCAATGTCTTTCTCGGTGTTCCACATCGACTTGACCGACCAACCTCCGGTGTGGTTGTTTTTGCACGAACGAGCAAGGCACTCACCCGTCTAAACGATATGTTCCGCTCTCACAGCGAAATACAAAAGACCTATTGGGCTATTACGCAAAACCTGCCGACACAACCGCAAGGACGACTTGAACACTATCTGCTCCGAAAAGAAAAAGAAAACAAGTCCTATGTTGTAAAACCCGGCACACCAAACTCACAGTTAGCCATCCTTGAATACAAAGTTATAGGACATACAGAGCGTTATCATCTTTTAGAGATCAATCTTCTTACCGGCAGACACCACCAGATACGCGCACAACTTGCAGCCATCGGTTGCCCTATCAAAGGCGACCTCAAATACGGAGCAAAACGCAGTAACCCCGACGGAGGTATATGTCTGCACGCACGGCAGATAACTTTCACCCACCCCGTTACACACGAGGCAATAACCATAACAGCACCAACACCAAACGACAATATATGGCAAAACAACTTTGGAAACCCGGAACAATGATTTACCCGCTACCTGCCGTGTTGGTCAGTTGTGGAAACGAGCAATTAGGCTATAACATGCTCACTGTTGCTTGGACGGGTACCGTATGCACCAACCCTGCCATGTGTTATATCTCTGTACGACCGGAGAGATACTCATATCAACTCATTAAACAAACCGGCGAGTTCGTCATCAACCTTACCAACCGAAAGTTGGCTAAAGCAGCAGATTGGTGCGGAGTGAAAAGCGGAAGAGATACAAACAAGTTCAAACAGATGCACCTAACACCACAAAAAGGACAACTCGTCAGCGCACCCATCATACTTGAATCGCCTCTCAACATCGAATGCAAAGTAAAGCAAATCATTTCCTTAGGAAGCCACGACATGTTCCTTGCCGATGTATTGGGCGTTCAAGCAAGCGAAGAATATATTAACCCCAAAACAGGACTTTTTGACCTTGAAAAAGCCGGACTCATAGCCTATTCACACGGAAAGTACTTCGCCCTTACAGAACAAATAGGCAAGTTCGGCTGGACAGTCAGAAAGAAGAAATAAAACACAAACAGAACATTATGCACCGTAGCGGTTTTGTAAATATAGTAGGTAACCCCAATGTCGGTAAATCAACCCTTATGAATCGTCTTGTAGGCGAGAGGCTGTCAATAATAACAAGCAAAGCCCAAACAACACGCCACCGCATCATGGGTATCGTCAACGGCGAAGACTTCCAAATAGTCTTTTCTGATACACCCGGAGTGCTCCGACCATCATACAAACTGCAAGAGCAAATGCTCGACTTTTCCAAATCAGCACTTGTAGATGCCGACATACTGCTCTATATGACCGATGTGCAGGACGATGCTCTGAAAAACGAGGAGTTCCTGACAAAAGTAAAGTCAAACAAAGCACATATCCTGCTTGTCATCAATAAAATAGACCTCACAACACAACAGACACTCAACTCGCTCGTTGATTTCTGGAAAAAAACACTACCTAACGCGGAGATATTCCCTATTTCTGCACAAGAAGGCTTCGGAACAGAACAGCTGATGAAACGAATTGTTGAACTCTTGCCGGAGTGCCCTCCGTTTTTTGACAAAGACCAACTGACCGACAAACCACAGAAGTTTTTTGTTAATGAGATTATTAGAGAAAAAATACTGCTCAACTACGACAAGGAAATACCATATTCTGTGGAAGTGGAAGTCGAAAGTTTCAAAGAAGAAGACAAGATTATCCGGATTCGTGCAAACATCTATGTCGAACGCGACTCGCAAAAGGGAATCATCATAGGACATCAAGGCAAATCGCTCAAACGAGTGGGAACACAAGCACGACAAGACCTCGAGGCATTCTTTGAAAAACAAATATACCTTGAACTCTATGTCAAAGTAGATCGCGATTGGCGACAAAACAACGCCCGCCTGCGACACTACGGCTACGACCTGAAATAAGATAATTTTGCTAATCACTTATAACTCAAAACTAATAATGTCATTACAATGCGGAATCGTGGGACTGCCCAATGTAGGCAAATCCACACTTTTTAACTGTTTAAGCAACGCTAAAGCACAATCAGCCAATTTCCCGTTCTGCACCATAGAACCGAATGTGGGCGTTATAACTGTACCTGACGAAAGACTCAATAAACTTGCTGAATTATGCAAACCTGAAAGAGTCATACCGGCTACAATAGAAATAGTGGACATAGCAGGATTAGTCAAAGGTGCAAGCAAAGGCGAAGGACTTGGCAACAAATTCCTTGCAAACATACGGGAAACAGACGCTATAATACATGTATTGCGCTGTTTCGACGACGACAATGTTATACACGTTGACGGCTCTGTCAACCCGCTTCGAGATAAAGAGATTATCGACGCCGAACTGCAACTCAAAGACTTAGAAACGGTTGAAAACCGAATACAGAAAGTCCAAAAACAGGCAACTGCCGGACAAGACAAACAGGCAAAATTAGCACTCGAAGTACTGCTCAAATACAAAGAAGCCCTTTCACAAGGACTATCAGCAAGAACAGTCCAACTCGAAAACAAAGACGAAGAAGCAATCGCCAAAGAGATGTTTCTTTTGACCAACAAACCTGTACTCTATGTATGCAATGTTGACGAAGCCTCGGCTGTCAGCGGAAACTCTTATGTTCAGCAAGTCAAAGAAGCAGTCAAAGCAGAAAATGCCGAAGTGCTCGTCGTTGCCGCTAAGATAGAGTCTGAAATAGCAGAACTTGAAACCTACGAAGAACGAAAAATGTTCCTCGAAGAAATAGGTCTGGAAGAGTCAGGCGTCAACCGACTGATTAAAAAGGCATACGCCCTACTGAACCTTTGCACTTTCCTCACTGCCGGAAGCGATGAAGTGAGAGCATGGACTTTTACAAAAGGCAGTAAAGCACCCGTTTGCGCAGGAGTTATACATACCGACTTTGAACGAGGCTTCATCCGTGCAGAAGTTATCAAGTACAACGATTTTATTACTTTGGGTGGAGAATCGGCTTGCCGAGATGCCGGAAAACTGTCAATCGAAGGAAAAGACTATATCGTTCAAGATGGAGACATAATGCATTTTAGATTTAATGTTTGAGTGTCCTAATTTGCGTATTATTTGTACTAAACGGCGTAAAAAATGTACTTTTTTTAATAATTTTGATTTTTTTTCAAATAAATTTGGAAAATCAAAATAAAAGTTGTATCTTTGCAACGAAACAAATAAAATTTCATAGTTAAGGTTTAGGTTTAATGGCAACGAGAAGCTGGGAAGTTTCTCGTTGTTTTCAGTTTGAATTACAAAAACACTTTTACAAAATTACAACAATGAAAATCTTGATATACATATTAGCCTTGGTCGCTTACATTGTTTATAGTGCAATAAGCAGCAGCTTGAAAAAGGATGCCGAAAATAAAAAGAAATATAGAAGAGTGGAAAATACAAAAGCCCAACTCAAAAACGACATTATAAACACAGAAAACAATAAAGCAGATATGAAACAAATGAACCTTAACAACCCAAAAGTTAAAGAAAAAACAAAACAGAAGGTCAGTCAGCAACCCTCAAGACCTGAAAATGCAGAAAAAATCGAAACAATAAAGCAAAACGAAATCAACACTAAAAACAACATACATTTAGATAATGTGGAAGATTTGCGTAGAGCAATAATAACCGCAGAAATAATAAACCGTAAATACTAATCTTCAAAATATATAAATCATGGCATTATTATATGTAACAGCAGATGGTCTGCAAAAATTAAAAGATGAACTTGTTTATTTAGAAGGCGTTGAGCGTCCGCGTGTCATTCAAGCCATTCAGGAAGCACGCGATAAAGGCGACCTTAGTGAGAACGCTGAATACGACGCAGCAAAAGAAGAACAAGGAAAACTTGAATCAAAAATTGCACTTCTCAAAGAGAAAATTATGGATGCACGCATCATCGATGAGAGTCGTATAAACACCAACGAAGTGCAAGTACTCACCAAAGTAAAACTGAAAAATGTAAAGACCGGACAAACAATGCAATATCAGTTGGTTACAGAAGGCGAAGCCAATTTCAAACAAGGCAAACTTTCAGTATCGACACCTATTGCCAAAGGCATTCTCGGAAAGAAAGTGGGTGAGATTGCACAAATAAAAGTACCGACAGGTGTAGTTGAACTGCAAATAATGGAGATTGCTTTATGACGATTTTTTCACGCATCATCAAAGGAGAAATACCGTCTTACAAGATTTTAGAAGACGAGCATTTTTACGCTTTCCTTGATATCAACCCCCTCACAGAGGGGCATACGCTCGTTATACCAAAACTTGAAGAACCCGAAGAAGACTACATCTTCAACCTTGACGACGACACACTTGCCAAGATGATGGTTTTTGCAAAGAAAGTGGCTAAAGCACAAAAAGAAGCACTGAACTGCAAAAGAGTCGGTGTGGCCGTTTTAGGAATGGAAGTAAATCATGTTCATATCCACCTTATCCCGCTTCAGTCAGAAAAAGATATGCTGTTCAGCAACCCGAAACTGAAATTAGAACCCGAAAAAATGGAACAAATAGCAGCAAGCATTCGTAGCAAAATCAAATAATCCAAAATCCAACTTCCAACAGCGAAGCGGTCAAACTTCCCCAAAAAACGAAAAAATTAGTTTTTTTTCAAAAAAAAGTTGCATAATTAAAAAAAAAGTTGTATCTTTGCAGTCGCAAATTTATGGGGTACCTTAGCTCAGGTGGTAGAGCAATGGACTGAAAATCCATGTGTCCTTGGTTCAACTCCAAGAGGTACCACTGCCGAAAAGCGCATACTGAAAAAAGTATGCGCTTTTTTTTCATACAAAAAAAATGAAATTTATCTTGATAATCTTGAATAATTTTAGTATATTTGCGAAAAATAACAACTATCTGTAAAATTAAGTCAATTTTTAAGAACTAATGAAACTGAACGACAAAATTGTTGAAGCGATACAAAACAAGAAAGGTCATCGCATCGTGGTTATGGATATGCGCAAACTATCGCCCAAACCTTGCGACTGGTTTGTAGTGGCAGAAGGCGGGTCAAACACGCAGGTTACCGCCATTGCCGATGAAGTGGAGGATTTCGTACGCACCGAAACAAAAGAAAAACCAATAGCCATCATAGGCAGAGACAACGCTGAATGGATAGCACTTGACTACGGAGAAACGATGGTTCATATCTTCCAACGCGAAGCAAGAGAGTTCTACGCACTCGAACAACTCTGGGGAGACGCAAAGATAACAGAAGTACCGGAAGTATAATCAAATATCTTATTCGTCAACTGCCAAAAGCGTAAACTTTTGAAGAAAATTCGTCAACTGCCAAAAGCGTAAACTTTTGAAAAAAATTCGTCAACTGCCAAAAGCGTAAGCTTTTGGTAAAAATAAATTCAAACTATGAACGAAGAACAAATGCAACAAAACAACAATCAGCCCGACAACACCGATAACAACAAACAAAATAAAGACAAGCAGAAAAACAAAAAACGCAAATCGCTTCTTTGGATATATTTGTTGATAACGGCTGTTCTGTTCGGCAGTTATTTCTTTACAAGCGATTCCGCACAAAAAGATATCTCTTACACCAAACTGCAGGCATATATTCAAAACGATGTGGTCGAGTCGCTAAAGATATACGACAACAACATCGCCAAAGCCAAAATCAAAGAGACTCAAGCCGTAACAGTCTTCGGCGACAAAGTGGCAGAGCATAAAGACCTACTGCTCACGGTTGACATACATTCGGTAGATGAGTTTAACAAGTACATGACCGATATCAACAACCAACGACTTGAAGAAGGCAAACCCAAAATAGACCTCACCTTCGAAAAAAATCGTGATTTCTGGTTTCAGATACTTATCAATGTGGTGCCGTTCGTACTAATGATACTGTTCTTTGTTTGGATGAGTCAAGGTATTGGCAACGCAACAGGAGGCATATTCAGTGTCGGAAAAGCCAAGGCACAAGTGTTTGACAAAGACAAACAAGATAAGGTAACATTCAAAGATGTGGCAGGACTTGAAGGCGCAAAACAAGAAGTGGAAGAGATAGTGGCTTTCCTCAAAAACCCCAAGAAATATACTGACTTAGGCGGAAAAATACCTAAGGGAGCACTGCTCGTAGGCCCTCCGGGAACAGGTAAGACACTACTTGCCAAAGCCGTCGCAGGCGAGGCAGATGTACCATTCTTCTCAATGTCCGGCTCCGACTTCGTTGAGATGTTCGTAGGTGTGGGCGCATCAAGAGTAAGAGACCTTTTCCGACAAGCAAATGAAAAATCACCCTGTATCGTCTTTATCGATGAGATAGACGCTGTCGGGCGTGCGCGTGGAAAAAATGTAATGACAGGTGGCAACGACGAACGCGAATCAACACTTAACCAACTACTTACCGAGATGGACGGGTTTGGAACAAACTCAGGTGTCATCATTCTTGCCGCAACCAACCGTGCCGATGTGCTCGACTCTGCACTCCTGCGTGCCGGGCGTTTCGACAGACAGATACATGTTGAACTCCCTGACCTGCAAGAACGAAAAGCCATCTTTGCAGTACATCTGCGCCCGCTCAAAGTAAGCGACAGTTTGGATGTTAACTTCCTCGCTAAACAAACACCGGGATTCTCCGGTGCCGACATAGCCAATGTATGCAACGAAGCTGCACTTATAGCCGCCCGTAAAAACAAACAATCTATTGACGGACAAGACTTTATGGATGCTGTTGACCGTATCGTTGGCGGACTTGAAAGAAAAACCAAAATCCTCACTCAAGAAGAGAAGCAGTCTATTGCCTACCACGAAGCCGGACACGCAACAGTATCGTGGTTACTACAATGGGCCAACCCGCTTGTTAAAGTAACTATCGTCCCTCGAGGTATGGCTCTCGGTGCCGCTTGGTACCTGCCCGAAGAACGGCAACTGACACGCAAAGACCACCTCTTGGACGAGATGTGCGCAACATTAGGCGGACGCGCGGCAGAAGAACTGTTCCTCAATCAAACAAGCACAGGCGCACTCAACGACCTTGAACGCGTAAACAAACAGGCATACGCTATGGTGGCTTACTATGGAATGAGCGACAAACTGCCAAACGCAAGTTTCTACGACTCTACAGGACAAAGTGAATATAACCTGCAAAAACCTTATTCCGAACAGACAGCACAGCTTATCGACGAAGAAGTACAGAAACTCATCGCTTCGCAAATGCAACGCGCTAAAGACTTGCTTGAGCAACATGCCGAAGGACACCACGCCATAGCAGACCTGCTCGTCGAAAGAGAAGTTATTACCTCTGCCGATGTGGAACGCATACTCGGACCAAGACCTTGGAAAAGTCGTCAGGACGAATTGCTCAATACCGAAAATGCTTGAGAAACAAATAAATAAGAAATACCTAATAACTATTAACTAAATTTTTAAGGAATGAAAAAGATTTTTTCTTATCTGTTGATTACAGCTCTATGTTTCAGCGGATTGCAACTCAACGCCGAAACCTTGAACGAAGGTTTTGAAGCCGAAACATTTGCACCCGAAGGATGGACTGCTCTGCATGTTTCAGGTTATTATAGTTGGGACCGCTCAACAGCCGTTCACAACACCGGCTCTGCCTGCGCTTATATGAAGTTTGCAGCTGGTTCCGACAACTACCTCATCACACCGCAACTACGCCCAGAAGCCAACGAGACACTGAAATTCTGGGCAAGAACAAACGAATATAGCAAAGGTACTGTTTTTACTATAGAAGTATCAACAGGCGATGCCATTGCTGCCGACTTTACCGACATTCTCGCAACCTACACCACTTCTTCAGCAGACGCTGACAGAATTAGATTAGACTGGATGGAAAAAGAAATAGACCTTAGTGCATTCAAAGGTCAAAGAATATATGTAGCTTTCCATATCGTTGACGATGGCGGCTCAACTGTTTATCTCGATGATGTTTCAGGTATTACCCTTGCCGGCAATCTTTTATGCGACGCACCAACCGACCTGAAACTCACAGAGATAAATGCAACAAGTGCTACCATCGAGTGGCAAGGCGAGGAAAGCGCACAATATCAAGTTGTATATACTCAACAAAGCAACCAACCCGACTGGAACGCAGCTCAACAAGTTAATGCTCTGTCAGTAACACTCTCAAACCTCTCACCGGCTACTGCTTACGATGTTTATGTGCGTACCTTCTGTTCAGAAAGCGAACAGAGTTCTGCACAATACTTTGCATTGCTTACACCTTGCGAAGCCGTTTCAACACTGCCTTGGACTTGCGACTTCGAAGGAACCAACAAACTTGCGCTACCTGACTGCTGGAACAGAATATCCAACGATGGCAACCTTTATGTACTTGTAGATAGCAACGAACCTGACGAAGAGACAGGTCTCGTCTATAAATACGCCCACTCCGGCGACTGCTATCTGAAATTCTATGGCGGTGGTCCTGCAACCCCACAAATAGCCGTCCTACCTGCATTCGGTGAAAACATAAAATCTGAAAAAATATATTTCTGGTACAATACCGGTTTCCAAAGCGAGAACTGCCCACTGCCCGAGTTCGGCTATGTTACAAATCCGACCGATGCGTATTCCTACGTTACCCTACTTACTCTTGAACAGCAAGTAAGCTACACACAAGTTGAATACTCGCTTGACAAAGTTCCTGCGGGTGCTTTCCTTGCTTTCCGCTATGCAGGTGGTGTCAGCAACTTCGGCTCACTGGCAATTGACGATATTCAAATTGGCGAACTGCCTACCGCTATCGAGAAAGTTGTAACACCGGCTAACACTGTAAAACGCATAGAAAACGGACAACTTGTCATCATCCGCAATGGCGTAAAATACAACGCATTAGGACAAGAACTTTAACTCATCAATCACCTAACTCAACCAACAGTATGCAAAACGGGAAATTATTCATATCCGCATTATTGCTTTTAGCATACCTGGCCCTTCCGGCTCAAGTAAGTTTTGATATGAATGTGCCACAAGACTCCAATGTGGTTATCGGACATCTGTCAAACGGACTTACCTACTATATTCGTCATAACGAGTATCCTAAAAACCGAGCCGAATTTCATATCGCACAAAATGTGGGTGCCATACTTGAAAAAGACAGTCAGAACGGACTTGCACATTTCCTTGAACACATGATGTTCAACGGAACAGAGCATTTCCCCGGCAAGGGCATAATCAACTATTTCGAGACCATCGGTGTCAGTTTCGGCTCAAACATCAATGCATACACTGCATTAGACGAAACAGTATATCGTTTGTCGAATGTGCCGACAGTAAGAACGACAATCGTTGACTCCGCACTTCTTGTGCTTCACGACTGGTCTCATTCTGCCTTGCTTGAAGACGACGAGATAGATGCCGAGCGCGGAGTTATCCGCGAGGAATGGCGTACAAGAGCAAGTGCAAGTCGCCGTATGTGGTCGAAGAAAAACCCACAGAAGTTTCCCGGCAGTCAGTATGCCAAACGAGATGTCATTGGAGATACGGCTATCATCAATAATTTCCCGCCTGACACACTGCGTGCATACTATCAGAAATGGTATCGCCCCGACCAACAGGCTGTTATCGTTGTCGGAGATATAGATGTCAAATATGTAGAAAGAAAAATCCGTCAGTATTGGAGCGATGTACCAAAAGCCAAAAACTATGGTATCAGACCAATATATCAGATTGACGACAATAAAGAACCTCTATTCAGTGTAGTTCGCGACAAAGAAGCGAACTATACTCGAATAGAGTTGGATTTCAAGAAGAAAGCACAGTCAAAGATGTTGAAAAACACCGTCTTGTATCAGCTGTACGACATAATGAACACGCTCGCTTGCGTTATGTTCAACACTCGCCAAAGCGAACTCAGTCAAGACCCTGAATCACCGATGTTAGGCGGCGGAGCATACTATACCAACCTTGTCAAAGCACACGATGCCTTCATAGCCATCACCGCAGCAAAGGCCGGACAAGAGAAACAAGCATACAGACTACTGCTTGAGCAGTTGGAGAGTATGTCTCGTTATGGTTTCACACAGTCGGAACTTGACCTTGCAAAAAGCGAATTGCTCTCACAAATGCAGTCGGCTTACAACGAACGACAAACGAGGAAAAACATACAATACACACAGGAATACATACGCAATTTCCTTGAAGGCGAACCAATTCCGGGAATAGAATGGGAGTACAACTTCTACAAGGAGAACCTGCCTACCATTACCCTTGAAATGGTAAATGCCGTCGCCAAAGGGTTCGTAACCGATGAGAATGCCATATTGGATTTCACTGCACCCGAAGACGAGAACTTTATCTTGCCCGACGCAGAAGAGGCTATAACAGTTTTCAAAGACAGGAAAAATTGGGATATTGCCCGAAAAGAAGACGAACATATCAACTACACCTTAGTTGAAAAGCAACCTAAAGCAGGGAAAATCAAAAAAACAAAATACAACAAATCCTTAGGCACAACCGAATGGACACTCTCTAACGGAATAAAAGTCGTTATCAAACCTACCGACTTCAAGAACGATGAGATATTGGTTTCAGCCGTTTCCAAAGGTGGCTTGTCGCTTGTTAAAGATCCTTTAGACCTGCCTTCTGCAGATTTAGCTACCGACATTGCAGACCGTTCCGGTTTGGGCAACCTCTCTAAAACAGATTTGCAAAAAGCAATGATGGGCAAACAGGCAGCCATCAATATTGAGATAAACGAAAACATAGAAGAGATGTCAGGCTGGTCAACTATAAAAGACTTCGAAACCTGCCTACAACTCATGTATCTCAATTTTACTGCACAACGCCACGATGAGCGGGCATTTGAGGCACTTATTGCCAACCTGCAAACAGGCCTAAAACAGAAAGACTTGGTTCCAAAAAGTGTATTCTCAGATACAGTCAGCCTACTTTCTACCGGCAATAGCGAACGGACCATCCTCTGGAATCTCAACACTGTGGGAAAAGTTGAACAAGCAAAAGCCGAACAAATTCTGAAAGAGCGTTTTGCCAACCCCGCCGACTTCACATTCTTCTTTGTAGGAAACATCAATCCTAACGACAAACAGACACAAAAACTTATTTGTCAATGGTTGGGCGGACTTAAAACCAATAAAAAAGCCAAAGAGAACTTTATTGACCACGGAGTAAGACCACCCAAAGGCATTGTACATAAAGAGTTTGACTTCCCGATGCAAACGAAACAAACTACCAACCATATTGTCTATTGGAACGAAATGCCTTATACCCTCTCTAACAACCTGAATATGAGTTTGCTCGGGCGAGTACTCTCTACCCGCTATTTAGAGAGCATACGCGAGCGCGAAGGCGGGTCATACGGTGTGAGTTGCTACGGCTATTGCAGCAAGATGCCATACGAAAAAGCCCAACTCATTATGCGCTTTGATACCGACCCCGACAAAGAAGCTAAGGTCTTTCCTATTATCGACGAGGAAGTACAAACCCTTCTCAAAGACGGACCACTCTTGACCGACATACAGAAAGAAAAAGAAGGTATGCTCAAAGAGTTTGAAGTCAATATGGAAACCAACAGTTATTGGCTGAACTATGTCCTTTGGATGTACTATGCTTACGGCATCGACTATGTAAAAGACTATCGTTATACCATCGAGGCACTCAATGCTGAGAGCGTACAACAGACATTAGAACAACTGCTCAAAAACGGGAACAAATATGAAGTCGTAATGACACCAAGATAACATACCACTTCGCTATAAGAAGTTAGTTTGTTAAGTTAGCAATATCAAATATTAATTATTAAATATTTAATTATTAACTATATCAATGCCCTATCGTCGCCTACCAACAACCGATCAGTCAAGGCTCCGTGCCTTGCACGCAGCCATTGATGCCGCCAACAGAGCCGCTTTCAACGAGAAAGTTATCGACTATAAGTTGCAAAGCGAAGCACAGCGGTTTCTGCAACGCTACGAGATGCAGGTTATACAGTATCACCAAAACTTCGAAAACCGCGTCTCTGCCAACAAGAAATACCAACACGCTGTGCAGAACGCAAGAATGTACATAAGCCACTTCATACAAGTGCTCAACCTTGCTATCATTCGCGGTGACATCAAAAAAGACCAGATTGCACTATATGGCTTAGACGAAGAATATCGGTCCTTACCCGACCTCACTTCCGAAGAAGATCTTTTAGTTTGGGGCGAAAACATCATCAAAGGCGAACAAGAACGAACGCGAATGGGGGGATTTGCTATCTACAACCCTACTATATCAAAAGTGAAGGTTTTCTACGACATTTTCAAAGACTTGCAATTCACCCAACAACAACGCAAACTCAATACCAATCGTAACTTCGACGACCTGAGCGAACTGCGCAAAGAGGCTGACGATATCATTCTCCGCCTATGGAACGACATTGAAGCCTATTATGCCGACCGCCTGCCATACGACAGATACAAGTGTTGCCAAAACTATGGTGTGGTGTATTATTTCCGTACAGGCGAAAAACCACTAACGCCTGAAACCGACAAAGAGATAATCAAAATAAGAGAAATGACACCTTCGCTTCCACTCACAGATGAATAACAAAAATCTATACTACTCCACACTCCCATACTTGCTTCTTTTTGCAATTATGGGAGTTGTTGCACTATGCTTCCCACAAAAAGACCTGCACCTCTATCTAAATCAATATCATACCTGTTTTTTAGATAAACTGATGCTTCAGCTGACCTATATTGCCGCTTATGGTATCTATGTCGCAATTCTCGGTCTGCTAATTTGGCGTTGGCGAGTGGCGGTCGCACTGCTTATTGCACACCTCACAAGCACCGGCATAACGCAGGTCATCAAACACATAGTCGGCGCTCCCCGACCGGCTTTAGTATTTGATTTGGCTAATACCCCCGATGCATTGCCTGTTGCCGAAGGTGTAAAAATGAACCTCTATAACTCTTTCCCTTCAGGACATACAACCACTGTTTCAACACTATGCGTCTTTCTTACTATACTTGCTTTGATGTATATTCAAGATGCGAACAATATCGAAAAAGATGCTTGTAAAAGAGAAAAAATCGCTCATAGATGGTCAAAAAAGGAACAACTGCTTATCTTTTCAATTGTGTACCTTACTCTTCTCCTTTTATGTATAGGTTGCGGATATTCAAGGATATATCTGTCACAACATTTCCTGCTTGATGTCGCTGTCGGTGGCATCATCGGAACTATTGTCAGCCTCATTGTAGGAACACTTACATTCCGAATTGAAAATAAAACTCATTAACAGTCTTCTATATCAAGTCGCTACAAAATCCTCAAATGGCATAACAGAAGATCCTCAAATTCCATAACGAAAAATCCTCAAATGGCATATTGGGGAAAATAAAAAAACAAATAGTTGATAACTCACACTTGATAGAAAGCGTTGAGATATCAACTATCTAATGTATAAAATCGGATATCAAATATCCAATATCCAACATCAATAATTATGCTTTGCCGTTAGAGCCAAGCACATTAATAATCTTATGTTTGTAGAGTTGCTCCATAAGGTCGCGTGCCGGGCCACAGTATTTACGGGGGTCAAACTCTGCAGGTTTCTCAGCAAACACTTTGCGGACAGCAGCGGTAAATGCCAAGCGCGAGTCAGAGTCGATATTGATTTTGCAAACGGCTGATTTGCTTGCTTTGCGCAGTTGCTCTTCAGGAATACCAACAGCGTCAGGCAGTTTGCCACCATATTGGTTAATCATATCAACATACTCTTGTGGAACAGACGAAGAACCGTGGAGTACGATTGGGAAACCGGGGAGTTTTTCCATAATAGCGTCAAGAACATCGAAAGCCAATGGTGGCGGAACAAGACGACCTGTCTTCGGGTCGCGTGTGCACTGTTCGGGTTTGAACTTGTATGCACCGTGGCTTGTACCGATACTGATAGCAAGCGAGTCGCAACCTGTACGGGTAGCAAAGTCGATAACCTCTTCAGGTTTGGTATAGTGGCTCTCCTCGGCTTGAACCTCATCTTCAACACCGGCCAGAACGCCAAGTTCAGCCTCAACGGTTACATCAAACTGATGAGCATAATCAACTACTTTCTTTGTAAGTGCGATATTTTCTTCGTAAGGAAGCGAAGAAGCATCAATCATAACGCTTGAGAAACCGAAATCTACACAACTCTTGCAGAGTTCAAAACTGTCACCGTGGTCTAAGTGTAAGCAAATCTGCGGGTTTTCCCAACCGAGTTCTTTTGCATATTCTACAGCACCTTGTGCCATATAACGGAGCAATGTTTGGTTAGCATAGTTGCGTGCGCCTTTGCTCACTTGAAGGATAACAGGAGACTTTGTTTCTGCTGCAGCCTTAATGATGGCTTGGAGTTGCTCCATGTTGTTGAAATTAAAAGCAGGGATGGCATAACCGCCCTTGATGGCCTTGGCAAACATCTCACGGGTATTCACCAAACCTAATTCTTTGTAACTTACCATAATTTAATAATTTTTATAATGATTGTTTTTTGTTTTTTCCTTACAAAGTACAAATTTAATGTTTTTTGAGCGAATAAACAAATTTTTTTTATAAAATATGGAAATTTGTATTTTTTTTTGTATATTTGTGGGTAAATAAAACCAATAGTAATTAAAAAATGAAATTCAAAGTATCCAGTTCGTCACTTTTGGCGAATCTTCAGATTTTAAGTCGCGTCATCGGCGCAAAAAACAGTATGGTAATCTTAGAGAGTATTCTCTTTGATTTACAGGGAAATGAATTGACAATGGTAGCCTCCGACGGAGAGACAAGCATTCGTACGACAATGCAGGTTGAAGGAGAGGGCGATGGTAAGGTTGCAAGTCCTGCCAAACGACTTTTAGACACTTTGAAAGAGTTTGCAGAACAACCGCTTGTGTTCGAAATAAACGATCAGAACTTTGCATTTGAAATCAAGAGCGATACAGGTACCTATAGTTTTGTAGGCATCAACGGATTGGAGTATCCGCAAGTATTACCCGAAGTTGAAGCACAACATGCTTTCTCTATCTCAGCCGACGAACTTCAACGAATGATTGGCAACACCATATTCTGCACCGTAGAAGATCAACTTCGTCCCGTTATGGGTGGCATATTCTTTGATATCACAGAAGAGAACTTGACCGCCGTTGCTACCGATGCACATCGTCTTGTTCGTATTGTCAATTCCTCCGCTCACACAGAGGAGCCCGTATCGTTTATCCTGCCACGCAAACCGGCATCCCTTCTTCGTCAGATACTGCAAAAAGAAGAGGGTGATGTACAAGTATCGTTCAACGACAAGAACGCTCGTTTCGAGATGGGCAACTCACTCGTTATCTGCCGCCAGTTGGACGGTCGCTACCCGAACTACAAACAAGTCATTCCGCAAAGCAACAACAATAGAATCATTGTTGACCGTCTGTCAATCTTGAACGCTTCCCGCCGTGTGCAAGTATTTGCAAATCAAAGCACCGGCCTTATCAAGTTAGATATTTCGGAAAACAAATTCCACCTCTCTGCACAAGACATTGACTTCTCTACTTCGGCAGAAGAAACCATCGTTTGCAACTATCAAGGCGAGCCTATTAGAATCGGTTTCAAAGCACCTTTCCTTACAGAGATACTCGGAGTGCTTGAGTCTGACGAAGTCATTTTCGCTCTTGCAGATTCCTCACGTGCAGGACTTATTCTGCCTATGGAAAACAAAGAAAACGAGGACATCCTCGTACTTCTTATGCCAATGTTGATAAATGATTGATATGACAATTCAACTTCAACGACCACTGGTTTTCTTTGATTTGGAAACCACAGGTTTGGATATTGCTACCGACAGAATAGTAGAGATATCCTATCAAAAACTTTATCCGAATGGTAATGCCGAAAGCAAAACCATTCGGATAAATCCTTTAATCCCTATCCCTGCCGCCACCACAAAGATACACGGCATAACGGACGCAGATGTCAAAGATTGTCCCACCTTCAAAGATTTGGCCCCCGCACTTGCAGAAGTCTTTCGTGATGCTGACATCGTCGGCTACAACAGCACCAATTTCGACATACCACTGCTTGCCGAAGAGTTTATTCGTGCAGATGTGGACATCGATTGGAGCAAAGCGTTGTTCGTGGATGTGATGAACATCTTTATGAAAAAAGAGCCACGCAACTTAAAGGCTGCATATCGTTTCTATTGCGACAAGGATTTGGAGAATGCTCATACCGCTTCCGCTGACACAGATGCTACTCGTGAGGTTTTTGAAGCGCAGATAGCCAAATATACCGATTTGCCAAATAGTATTGAAGCGTTGTCAAAATTCAGTTCTCAAGGCAAACATGCAGACCTTGCCGGCAGGCTCTCATACAACGACAAACACGAAGTTATCTTTAACTTCGGCAAGTATAAAGGTCAGACAGTCAGCAGCGTACTAAAAAAAGATATGGGCTATTACGGATGGCTCATGAACACAGATTTCCCGCAATATACAAAGCGTATCATTCAGCGTATCATGCTGACTGGGAAAGCATAAAATACAAACAGAAACTATAAACCTAAAAAACTATAAGTTATGTATCGCAAGTTAAGTGTACTTGAAATAGCCCAACTAACAGCGCAGGGCTGTACTGCCGACAGTTGGGACAATGTAGAAGTCAAAGAAGGCTTCATCCCGAAATCTGTTCATTATGCCCATTTCACCGGCAAAATCAAACTTGGTGTTTTTGCCGCACAATACGAACTGCCGGGCGAAATGATAGTGCCGTCAGGCATATCGCACGCCGTCATTCACAACTGCGAGATTGGCGATGATGTTCGACTGTTCCATATACACAACTATATTGCCAACTATCGTATCGGTCGAGGAACTTGCATCGAAAACATCAATGCCATCGTTATGGACGGCAAAGGTAGTTTCGGCAATGGCGTAAGAGTGGCAGTAATGAACGAAGGCGGCGGTAGAGAAGTGCCCATCTACGACCATCTCTCGGCACACTTGGCTTATATACTCACCCTGTATCGCCATCGCCCGAAGATGCTTGAGAAAGTGTATGCTATGATTGACCGCTACACAGAGGAACAAACAACCGATATGGGCTACATAGGCGAAGATGTCAGGATACTCAACTGCGGTAGCATAAAAAACACACGCATAGGCGATTGCGCACACATAAGCGGAGCGTCCGTACTTAAAAACGGCTCTATCAACTCCAACAGGTTTGCACCCGTAAAAATAGGTTCGGGCGTCAAATGCAACGACTTCATAATCTCTTCCGGCGTAGAGGTAACCGACAGCACACTTTTATCAAACTGCTTTGTAGGACAAGGCTGTATCTTCGGCAAACACTATTCTGCCTTAGACTCGCTCTTCTTCTCCAACTGTCAGGGTATGCACGGAGAGGCTACGGCTATTTTCGCAGGTCCTTATACCGTAACACACCATAAGTCCACACTTCTCATTGCAGGTATGTTCTCATTCCTGAATGCAGGTTCCGGTTCAAACCAATCAAACCACATGTACAAACTCGGACCTATTCATCAAGGTGTGGCAGAACGCGGTGCCAAAACAACATCCGACTCATACATACTCTGGCCTGCCAAGATAGGAGCATTCACCCTTGTTATGGGACGACATACCAAACATTCCGACACCTCGGAATTGCCATTCTCATATCTTATCGAGAACGCAACAGAGAGTTATCTCGTACCGGGAGTAAACATACGCAGCGTAGGTACTATTCGCGATGCACAGAAATGGCCCAAACGCGACAATAGAAAAGACCCGCAAAAAATCGACCAGATAAACTTCAACCTACTCTCGCCATACACCATACAAAAGATGTGGCACGGCAGGGAAATACTGAAAGAACTGCAAGACATAAGCGGACTAACAACAGAAGAATACTGCTTCCATAACTGCCGTATCCGCAATTCATCACTTAGAAACGGATTAAAACATTATCATACCGGCATCATCAAGTTCCTTGGCAACTCGCTCATCTCGCGTATTCAAAAATCCACTTTCACCACTATGGACGAACTCCGTCAGGCACTTCAACCTGCCATTGAGACAGGCTTAGGCGAATGGGTTGACTGCGGAAGTTTGATAACACCCAAGTCAGAGATAACACGCCTCTTAGACGACATAGAGCAAGGCAATATAACCGATTTGAAAGCCATTCAAACACGCTTTGAACAGATGCACCAAAACTACTATACCTACGAATGGACTTGGTCGGCACAACATTTGGAACAGTATTGGGGTGTAAAAATAGCAGAAGTTTCGAAAGAACAACTTATTGATACCATCAAAGAATGGAAAGAGGCTGTTGTCAATTTGGACTGGGAAATATACGACGATGCCAAGAAAGAGTTTAACCTGAACGCACAAACAGGTTTTGGCATTGACGGCGATCAAGAACAACGACTCAAAGACTTTGAAAATGTGCGTGGTACATTTGAGAACAACTCTACCGTTAAAGAGATACTCTCACACATCGAGCGCAAGTCCCGACTTGCAGAAGAAGTGCTTGCTACAATAAATAACTTAGGTGAGAAGTGAATTGTGAATTGACCATAGTCGGTTGTGGCTCTGCCAAACCTACGAGGAAGCATAAGCCTTCCTCGCAGGTTCTTGACATGAGAAGTAAGCAGTTCATGATTGACTGTGGTGAAGGCACACAAGCCAACATTCTCAATACTAACCTACATATCAATCGTTTGGACAACATCTTCATTTCACACCTTCACGGAGACCATTGTTTCGGACTGATAGGTTTGATTTCCACTTTCGCTCTGTACCAACGCCGCAAAACACTTAATATCTTTGGTCCGCCGGATTTGGAAAAAGTGTTTCAACCTATGCTTGACTATTTTTGCCGCCAGATTGATTTCACTGTTTCTTTACAGAGTTTTTCGCCATACCATTCTACTTGTATATACGAAGACCGAACTGTAAAAGTCAGCACCATACCGCTCAAACATCGTGTGCCTTGCTGTGGTTTTTTGTTTGAAGAGACCTTGGGCGAAAGGCATATAAAGCCCGATATGATTGAGTATTATCATATACCACGGTCAAAAATAAAAGACATCAAGCAAGGTGCTGATTTTCAAACTGAAGACGGAGAAATGATTCAAAACAAATGGCTAACTACCGACCCTACTCCGGCAGTCAGATATGCCTACTGCTCTGACACTGTCTATTCGGAAAAGATTGTTCCGCTCATTGAAGGTACAGATCTGCTTTTCCACGAAGCAACCTACACCGACGACAGACTTGCCTCTGCACGCGATAACATGCACTCAACAGCCACACAAGCCGCTACGATAGCCAAACTTGCGAATGTCAAACAACTTATTATAGGACATTATTCTTCGACCATAAACGATGAAGACATCTTGCTTGAACAAGCAAAAAAAATATTTGAGAACACTATTCTTGCAAACGAAGGACTAAAAATCAGATTTTGAAGACAAGACCCATATATCGTATTGTTGCCGTATGTTGGCTTTTGGCATACTGCTTTGTGGTTACAATAAAAACAGTGCATCGGCACGAGGCATTTATTGTGCCCGTTCAGCAATGCGTTATAGATGGCAAAGAAATATCAACTAACCACCCGCACAAACATCAGTCAGTATCGACAGAATATAAGACGCAAACAGAAAATTGTGTCATTTGCCAGTATAATCTATCAAAAACCGATTCTGCCAACACACTGACAGAGCAAGAGCCTTCCTTCTATTGCAAGATAATCAATAGTTACTATCTTGCCTCTCTTTCAAAAGTAAAATTCTCCTTACTACCTACTCGTGCACCACCTGAAGTTGTTTGATAAACATATTTGATAACAAACAACTTAAGGTATTACTATGCATAAAAAAATACTACTGCTCAGTATACTTGTGCTACTCAAGACTTATACTCTTGCCGACACTATACTGACAGATACGGCTGTATTGAATCTTGAAGAAATCACCGTAAGTGCTACTGTCAAACATCAGTCTGACAATAGCATAAGTATGGTTGAAGCCGACCAACAATATATCGAACAGAACATAAGCAGTTCGCTTATGGCAACACTTAGCGACCTTCGCGGAGTGCGTGCCACCACTATCGGTTCAGGTCAGTCAAGACCTATCATCCGTGGCTTGGGGCTTAACCGCCTGTCGGTCATTCACGATGGCATCAAGCATGAAGGGCAACAATGGGGCGACGACCATGGTTTGGAAATCGATCAGTTTGCCATTGACCATGTAGATGTCATCAAAGGACCCTCTACTCTGCTTTATGGTTCGGATGCCATTGCCGGTGCGTTAGTGCTGCAATCTAACGACCGACCTACTAAGCCCTTCAGCGGTAAGGTACGCCTTTTCACACGCTCAAACAACCTTCTATTTGGCATCTCAGCCAATTTGGAAGGCATCTACAACCTAAGTAAAACAAATGGGAAATTCTTTTGGCGACTGAACGGCACTTTTCAAGATTATGACGACTATAAAGTTCCGACCGATAGCATTGAATACTATTCCTACCGCATTGCTTTGTACAAACGCCGATTGCGCAATACCGCGGGTAAAGAAGCGGACGCAAGTCTCACGCTTGGATATGCCGACTACAGGTGGCATACCTGTTTGAAGGTATATGACACTTATGCTAAAAGCGGTTTTTTTGCTAATGCGCATGGTTTGGAAGTCCGTCTCTCGGACATTGACTACGACCATTCAAATAGAGATATTGACCTACCATACCAACAGGTCAATCACCTGAAACTGCTATCACATACTGCCTATACAGGCGATAAATTTAACCTTGAAGCCAATCTTGCTTGGCAAAACAATATACGTTTTGAGTATTCTGAATCTATATCACACGGCTATATGCCAAAACCCGACAATAATAAAGAGCGTAGTTTTCGCAAGAACACTGCAACTCTCGGTCTATTGGCACAATGGGCGGTACATACTTCTCATAATCTGCATTTCGGATTAAACGCTGAGTTTCAGCACAACCGCCGTGGTGGCTGGGGTTTCATTATTCCTGATTACGAAAATTATACAATCGGCATTTTTGCGATGGAAAAGTGGACTATCAACAATAACCTAACTCTAAACGCAGGACTGAGATACGATTATGCACACACGCATATTCACGGCTACAACGACTGGTTTTTAACGCCAAATGAAAACGGAGAAGAGTACATTACGCGAGCGGAAGATATGCGCCATAATTTCCATAGTTTCACTTGGTCGACGGGCATAAACTACAGCAAAGACTCATGGCTATTGAAAGCGAATATAGGTAAAGGCTATCGCATTCCTATTGCCAAGGAATTAGCCGCCAATGGACTGAACTACCATCTTTTCAGATACGAACAAGGCAACCCTGACTTGAAACCGGAAACAAGTTATCAAGCCGATATGACTATTGCATTCAGTCATAGTAACTTGCAGATAACAGTTGAGCCCTTTATTGCATATTTCCCAAACTACATTTATCTCAACCCGACTGCTGAATACACAGAAGGCTTGCAGATGTATGCGTATGAACAAAGCAAAGTTCTGCGAACAGGTATAGAGGCTGAAATAAGTTACACCCCTTGGCATTTTATGCAACTTCAGGCAGAAGGCGAATATCTTTTTGCAAGGCAGTTGTCGGGAAACAAAAAGGGCTACGCTCTGCCTTTCTCCACACCTTGGAGGATAAAGCCAGAAATAAAAGGGTTATGGAGTTTCCAAACAGACTTCTCTCAAGAGAAAAACGACAATAAAGGGTACGCAAGCATATATACGAGAATCGTAGGTACTCAAAATGACATCGTACCACCAGAAAAGCCGACAAAAGGCTGGTGGACACTAAACATTGCTGTCAGTCAACGATTTGCGTTCAGCAGAAAAGATAACGAGCCATTATCAATAAGCCTGACTCTGACGGCAGAAAATATACTAAACAAGAAATACTTCGACCATACAAGTTACTACCGTCTCATAGATGTTCCCGAAGCAGGGTGGAACCTGACGGCAATGGTCGGTGTGGATTTTTAACCAAAAAGAAAACTTACAACAATGAAAAAGAAAGTTTTTTATAGCCTTATTCTGGCTTTGACATTAGGTCTTTGCGCTTGTCAGAAAACCGACAAAGACCAAACACCTCCTGTTATCAGTAGTGAAGATTTCACACCTGAAAACTGCGATATTTATTATTTAGGAGATACCGTGAAAGTTCATTTCTTATGCACCGACAACAATGAATTAGGTAATTTCAACATCGAAATTCACAGCAATTTTGACCACCATACCCACTCCACCGAAGCCGGCAGTTGTGAAGAAGAACACGAACAAAGTGTAGATGAACACATCGAGGAAGAGCACAACCACTTGCAAGGCTGGATATATAACAAAGATTTCTCCATCCCTGAAGGTCAAACCTCGTATGTTGCCGATTTGGAAATAATAGTTCCGGAAGATGCCGAAGAAGGCGACTATCATTTTATGCTCCGCCTTACTGACAAGACAGGTTGGCAAACCATTAAATCAGCATCAATAAAGATAATTAAAAGTTAATAGTTAATAATTAATATTTCGTTGCAATACTAATTATTAACTATTCATTATTACTTTATTCAAACGCTCCCATGTGAAGCATTGCAACTTCTTTCGGGGTAAGGAAACGGAACTTGCCACGAGGCAGGTTCTTCTTTGTCAGACCTGCGAATGAGACACGGTCAAGTTGAAGAACTTTATATCCTACTTTTTCGAATATCCTTCTTACAACACGGTTCTGCCCCGAGTGAATCTCCAAACCGATATGACGGCGGTCATCCTTTGTAAACTCTAAAGCATCAGGGGTTATTACCTCATCGTCCAAGACAACACCGGAACGCAAGAACTGCTCGTCTTCTTCCGTCAAGTCTTTGTCAAGAGTGGCAGCATAGACCTTGCGTTTCTCAAACTTTGGATGTGTCAGTTTAGCTGCCAAATCACCATCGTTAGTGAGCAAGAGCACACCGGTGGTATTACGGTCTAATCTACCAACTGGATATATACGCTCCGGACAAGCTCTACCTACAATGTCCATTACCGTATGACGCGACTCCGGATCATCGGTTGTAGTAACACAATCTTTGGGTTTATTAAGAAGTACATATACTTTTCTCTCACGGCGTATTGGTTGTCCGTGAAAGCAAACCTTATCGGTAGGCAACACTCTTGCACCAAGCTGCGATACAGTCTCACCATTGACTGTAACCACACCTGCCAAGATAAAGTCGTCAGCCTCACGACGCGAACATATACCTGCATTGGCAAGATACTTGTTCAGTCTTATCGGTTTCGAAGGGTCTTCATATCTGCTATGAAACTCCCTGCGCTTGCGTTCTGAATAAACGCTCGGATTGTGCTGACGACGCCCGTCAGTGTCAGCATCTTTTGGTCTCGTCTGACCTATTCTCGGACGACGACGCTGCGTAGTGCCGTTCTCTTTCGCTTCAGTACGATACGATACACGCTCTGTTCGAGAATAATCGTTCGCCGGTCTGCTTGAGCGAGAATAACCCTGCTGGTGGCGATCGCTACTCAAACCTTCTGTGAAAGAATGAATTTGACGGCTGTCTGAATTTGACGAATACTCCAAACGAGAATAACCGCCATTGGGGCGGTTTTGTTTTTGATATTCATTGAATGACGGGCGACGACCATACTCACTATGCCCCTGTTCGCCTCTTTGGGTATCAGCTCTTCGTCTCGAAGGACTATACCTTCTGTCGTTACTATTATATTCCATCTAAAAAGAAAATTTCAAGATTCAAATATTCAAATATTCAAAAATTCAAAAATTTCAAAATTGGAAAATCAAATTTATGAATCTTGGAATTTTTGAATATTTGAATATTTAATAAAGATTCCCTAATTTGTTTATGCTTCAGCAAACTTCTCGATTGCCAATTTACCACGATAGTAGCCGCAACTTGGGCATACGGTATGATACAAATAGGTTGCACCGCAGTTAGGGCAAGTAGCCAATGTTGGCAATTTTGCAACATCGTGAGTACGACGTTTCGCTGTTCTGGTATGCGATTGTTTTCGTTTAGGATGTGCCATAAAGCATTATAAATTAAATAGTTTTCTTATACTGAAAAAGCCATACGGCATTTTCAGCGGTTAATTTTATTCTTCGGGTTCTTCCTTTTCGGTTTTAGCAAGATGTGCTTGGAGAAGTCTTTCCATTTCTGGATTGCACTCACCCTGCCGGTGACGCACCGTTAGCGGAAGGTTTGTAATCAAAATATCATAAATAATAGCGTCCGACTCAAGTATTCCACTCTTTTCAGGAACAACTACAATGTCTTCTTCTGTATCTGCCGAGCCTAACTCTACCAACTGTGTATCCTCAACACTGACAGGCACTTCTACTAAATCAAGACATCTGTCGCACGGCACGGACATACTGCCGGTTGCTTTTACTGTCATTATAAAACGCTCGCCTTTAGGAACAACTTGCAACGATACTTCTACATCAGCGTCTCTAACATCGTTCTTCTCAAAACCGGCAAAAAAAGAACCATCCAGATGAACAGAGTCAGTAAAACCCTCTTTGGGCAAACTGAGAAGATTGATATTAAAATTATGCTCTGACATAAAAATACTTGCTTTAGTTTTAAAAAGCGTGCAAAGATACAAAAAAAAACTTAATTTTGCAATTTTTTTTTATTTTTAAGCAAAATGTGAAGTATTTATTTCTTTATTGTCCAATCAGCCACATTAAAATCCGCCTCAATTCTTTCCTCTATATCATCCGGCAAGTTGTAAAAAAAGTCTATACCGGTCAGTTTTTCCACCTCATCAACCGACTGCATATATGTCAAAAGAGGTTTGCTTACTGCCTTGTTTTCCATAACAAAACCTATACTTGCCCATTCGCCATTGTCTTTACGTCGGAGAAGCACTTTATAGAACGCCTCCGGCACTACAATTTTCCTTGCTTTTCCTATGGTTTGAGGTTGTCTGCCTACTATAGGTCCGGTTGCAATATATATATTTCCATACTTTTTAGCCCAATCTCTGGCTAATTCTTCAAGCGACTTCCAATCACCGGCATTAAGACTATGCAGTTGCGGGCACATATTGGTCATATAGAAACTCTCTTTCATTGCCTCTTCCGACCATCGCATATCAGCAGCGGGTGCCATGTGCCCACGATCGTAGCCGGAGTTGGAATAGTCTTTCGTCACAACAGGATCACCTTTCACTAACGGATCGGGCTTGAAATGATTTTTGCGTTGCTCAGCACCCGAAGTCTCAACATTGGTGAGTTCGTATGCCACCCAATTAGGGATGTTCCACTGAGGATTATAACTTACAGTATAACCCAAATGCTCAATTACCTGCTCACTGCGCTGAACTGTCAGTCGTGGCAATTCTATATATGGTATTTGCGTTAGCGAGTGGCTTGCCTTAGTATTTGTATTTGCTTTTGTTTCAGTTACTGAGGCATTATTCTGTATTACAGTTTGAGCATTGGCAGTGTTATCAATGCCAACTTTCAATCTGTCTTGAAAATACTGAAAAGCATATACTAACAAGACACAAATCGACACCAACAATGTAGCAATTGAATAAATAGCACTTTTTTTTCTATTTCTATTTCTCATTTTCGTTTTTTTTGATATTGAAAGTACAAAAATACAATTATTTTTTCAAAATTTGTATTTATAAGAAAAAAAAAGTATTTTTGTAAAAAAATGCCTGTAATTGAATACTAAATTTTACATATTACTTCTTTTTCTACCTTTTTCTTTATTTGCAGATAACTATGTCATTTTTAATCAAATAATGTACGATAGCCCACTAAATGAAAAAGTAACAGAACCACCCTACTCCAACGGAGAATTTATTGAATTGTATAATGGAGGAACCGATTCCGTAAACCTCAAAAATTGGTTAATAAAAGGCGATGGGACAACTGAAGTGTATATTTTTGATAGCCTTATTTTAGCC
>JAFVAX010000004.1 GCA_017480285.1 Paludibacteraceae bacterium
ACTATCTGCTTCTCCCCCTCGCTGATAGCACCGCTGTAACTGACCGCACCTTCTTCAGCCGCTTGCATTGCCGATGCCTGCTGTGCAGCAATCCGCTCTTCAGAGGCACTGCGCGAACACTCAATAGCCTGACGCTGAGGGTAGTCTAACAAGAACAGATTGCCCAAGGCGGTGAAGGTAAAGCCTGCTGCTTGCACCTTACGTCGCAAACGGAACATATCGGGGTTCAGCTTTTTGAGCAAGGCTCGGCGGGGGTTGTCGTGGATATAGGCTATCATAGCATCCAACTGCCCCTTGCGTGATAAGGTGCGGATATACGGCGGCTCAAAGCGATAAGGCAGATGCGGAGCGTTCTCGTTTTTAATGTCCCCCGCGTTCTCTTTTTTCTCGTTTTTATTGTCCCCCGCAGATTTAATCTGCGGGTTTATAGAGACGAGAGCCTGCGGGCCTATAGAGCTGCCAGCCCCCTGCTCTTGGGTATTGGCAAGGATAATCTTATGCCACGCTTGGCGCATGCTGCGTCCCACTTCTTTGATTGAATACGGGTGCTCTTTTTGCACCCACAGCACCACATGTATATGGTCAGGCATCAGCAGTTTGGCGCACACCTTGACGGCGGAAAAGAATGATGGCAGTTGCTGTATATTCTGCGAAATATCATATCCGATAGGCGAGAGTTCCACCCGCGCAGCGGAAGCATCTCCCGCCAAAGTCCCCAATATAGGCACACGGTTATGGACAACAAAAGTGAGGTGATAAATCCCCTCTCCCTTGAATATATCTTTATGCCGCTTCCATGTGAACATACTGCTCTTATATTCTCGTTTCCTTTTTCTGCTTATTCTCGTTTTTCTATTTTCGCGAAGATTTTATCTGCGCGTTTTGCGGTTTTAGTTTTTCTATTCCCCCGCAGATGATATCTGCGGTTCTGTGCCCTATCTGAACAGGAACTGAACAGGAACTGAACAACAACAGAACAACAACTACTGCCGCTTGCGGATAAGGATGCGGGCATAGGTTTGAATATAATAATTATTCCCAACTTGATAATAAGTACTATAATTAGAGGTGTCGTTAATTAAAATCGCAGGACCATCATTGAGTTTTGATACCTTTGATTCTTTGCCGCTTATGTCTATTTGCTTTTGTTCGGGATAAATTTTACAGGCTTCTCCAAACCATGTTTTTGTTATTCCAATTATCTCAAATTGTTCAGGGCAGTACTTGTCGAGGAAGGAGATAGGTACACCCATAATGCCGCTGATGATGGTAACTTCTTCCGGACTATAGCCGTATGCATTTATTACATACTCGCGTAACTCACTGATTATCAGCCCCACCCCTATTGGCTTTTATGAAGATGCGCTTATATACGCGCTCTCCGTTAATAAGGGCTTGTGCCACTCCGCTTTCAGGATTCCATAATCCGTTTGAAAAGCCTTTGCCTTCACTTTCTGTTGCACCGATTATAGTAAACTGCTCGGGGCTGTATTTATCCAAGAATGAAATCGGTACTCCAAGACACTCCACATAGTCGCTTGGTATGGCATCGGTATATGGAACTTCGATGGCATCGTAGTTGTCGTAGTGTTGGTAACCTATGCCTTTTATCTCTTTATGTCTGCTGAATTTGATATTATCCGCCATCGTCATCAACTGCAAAGGTTGGTGGCGGCGACCGTGGTCAAGGTTGGTGAACCAACGAGAATGTGCGGCTTCATAAAGAGGGCTATCCGTGCTTTCTTGATAGAACCAACGAACATCTGTTGTCCCCAACCATAATTTGTTGTCTTTTATAAGCGGAAATACTTCTTTATAAGTGATAGCATTCATGTTTCCAATGAGGAGTAAACTTTTCTTTCCTTCCATAATCCATGCCAGAAACTCCCGAAAGAGCGAGAATGGCGGGTTGGTGATGATAATATCAGCTTCGTCACGGAGAGCAGTTACTTCGGCACTGCGAAAGTCGCCGTCGCCTTCGAGATAACTCCATTGCAGATCGTCAATGTCAATTCGACCGCTGTTGTTGGTATCGTGTGTAAGTGTGAAGATTTTGCCCTTTATACGGCTCTTTTCTACATTGTATATAGGATTCTCCGTTTCAAAGAGTGTCGGTTGCCAATCGGTTTTGTACTTTTTGCTTTCGATGGCATAGGACGTGGAAATAAGTTTCTTCAGACCGAAGAACTCAAAGTTTTGTGCAAAGAACTTGGTGAAATTGCTCCATTCGGGATCATCGCAAGGCAGCAGAATTGTCTTGCCCCGAAAGACATCGGGGTAGTATTCAATGTATGCGTTTACTTCTTTCTGTATGTCCGCATACTGGGTATAGAACTCATCGTTTTTAGCAGACTTCGCTGCTCCTAAATTCGCGTTTTTTGCCATGAGAACATCTTAATAATAATTCCATAAAAACAACTAACTTCAGGCATAATTCATACTCCTATCAATTTTGTTTGCAAAGTTACAGTTTTTTTTTTATATCTGCAAGAATTTTTCCACTTATTCCATTTTTTAAGGCTTATATTATACCACTTATTCTGTTTTGTATGTTTGAACATACTATTCTTATATTATCATTTATATTAATAGAAATACTGCATAAGTAAAGCCGTTGCTTCGTCGTCGGCCTGCCAGAGCGACATCACGATAGTCCGCACTCCGGCTTGTTTGAAGGCTCGTTACAGTCCCCAGACGCCTTCTGTGGTTATCTCCCCAAGGGCGGTGTTGCAACCCGATAGCACAACCACATCCGTGCCTGACAAGTCGAGGGCAGCAATCTCTTGAGCAGTAAGTATGCCGTCGTCAGGGACGTCAGGGACGAGTTTGCCTTCCCATGCTCTGGCTCCAAAGGTCATTATGAGGCCGCTTTGTAAAGTAGAACCGTCAGGAGTTGTTGAAGAGTTTTGCATAGCCTCTTTAGACATACGATACGACAGATTGCCATACAGTGCAACTGTTGGCCGGGTGAGTTGATTGTGTTTTTGCAATAACTGACGGGTAGAGATAAGACGGTTAAGATTGTAATGTTCGCTCATGAGTGTCTCTTTATCGTCTTTGTTTCTTTCATCGTAAAACAATATCCCCCGCAGCAATATCAGAAGTGGCGATAGTAGAATAGTTGTATTCTTTGCTTTTGATTTTTTTTGTAAAAATACGACATTTTATTCAACTATGAAACATTAAATCCCAAGTAATTATTCTCTACAACTCAACAGCCTGCCAGCCGAAGTCCTGATAGTATTTGAATGGCAGATTATGTTTGTGGATGTATTTGCGCAGTTGGTATTGGCGAACTGTCTCTTGGACATCGTGATTGGAATAGATATTTTGAAAAATATCATAATGTTCGCCGAAGATGTCTTTGGCACTTTTGAGGAAACCCGCTCCATCGGTCGTCTGCACAAAATGCGTTACTCGCAGGTCATCACCATTTTTCTCCACATACATACATCCTGAATGATTGCCCCCACTGACAGTTTTAAGAGTATCGCCTGCACAGGCATAGTTGAACACCCAGAAGTCGCCATAGATACGGGCATGCAGGGAGTCGTCCTGTTCGGTTGCTACAAAAATAAGTACCGGCACCGACAGTTCAGCAGGCAGATAATACGCAGCGATACTATCAACAAGATAAGCACTTATTGCGTCTCTGACCTTTTCTTCTTTGCGATAGTTGTTGATGTAATTCCGGCAGTCTTGCTTATGCTCATCGAAATCAGAGATAAGCCACTGTCCCTCTTGTTTTTCCATATAAAGACGATGCTGTTCGACATCAGTTAGAGGGTCAAAAGAGCCATCTTCCCATTTCTGCCGCACAAGCAGTGTTGCCAAAGCATGCGTTCGGTCAATCTTCTTAACCTCTTCGACTTCATAATCGGCTATGGTGCCACCGTTTCCGGTAACAAAATAATAGAGCCATTGGTGGTCAAGAGGCTCTGAATCTTCAAGACTGAACATAGTGTCGAGCAGAGCATAGAAATCTGGAGTCATAAAGTCTTTGGATTTCTCAAGCAGTTCGTGGTCGGGGATATACTTACATAGTTCAAACGCACGCTCCTTAAGTTTCGTTTCAGTATCGACACAACTTGAGAGAAGCAAAATACAAATACTTACTGCAAGATAAAAATATCTATTCATTATTTTAATAATTAAAACATTGATAAACTGCAACATCTGTGCCTTGTTGCCAACAGCGGAGTGTGCCTGATTTTGTAAATCCCGATTTCTCAAACAAGGCAAGGCTGGCTTTATTTTCAACAGAAACAAGAGCATATACCTGTTCAAGCCGGAGAAAAGCGAAAGCATATTGTTTGAGTTTCTTGAGAGCCTGAGTTGCATAACCTTTTTGCCGTTGTTGAGCGTCAATAAACACCCCTACTCCGGCTCTGCGATTATGGGCATCAAAGTCATACAGGTCAATACAACCGATAGTCAATGTTTTAGATTTGATGTCATTGTTGCCACTTTCAAGTTCCAGCATCAGGCGCAACTGCCCGTCTTTGTAGATATCACCGGTCGTTTGCTCAAGGTAGTCGTATATATCCTTGTGCGACAGCGGATTATGCGTATCGCTATACTGCCAAGTGTCCTGCTCATTTTCCCAAGAAAAGAGAAGTGGCAAGTCTTCAGGTTCAACCTTACGAAGGGTTATCATAGTCCAAACAATTTTTGCCAGAACGATTTTTTTCTTGGTGGCAGGGTTTTCTCCTGTGGCACGGGTTTGAGTGCATTGCCGTTGTGAATCATATCGTAGATTATTCCCCAGTCGGGCAAGCCACCGAGGTTGCGGTCGTCGATAAACAACTCGACGGTCAGTTTGCGCCCCGCACCATCTTTTGGTTGTTCTTCGGGATAATTCCTGTTGACGGCATAAAAATCGAGTCCGCGCTTGTGGCAATAGTCAACAGCGTCTTGAAGGAGTTCGCCTTCACGGGCGGTCCATAAGACAAGTTCGTGATGGTCAACCGTTTGCAAGCGTTTGAGCGTCTCTATAGCAAAGGGAATGGGCTTGCCTATTTTCGGATAGGCATGCTCTACTATCGTTCCGTCGAAATCTACAGCAATAAGCATGGTTTTATAATGAATTAGGGTCTAAATCTATCTCTAACTTTGCCATTGTGGGCTTACAAAAAACAAGTGCAATGGCCGAAATGGCAGCACAGTAAATCATTGGTTTATAAGCACCTAAGGCAAAAAAAGCATAAACACCGAAGAAAAGTCCTAACGATACAAGAATCATACGGGCACCACAAACCTTAAAATATCTGCGAAGTTTTTCTTTTTCATCAGTTATTTTTTTAAGTTTGCCACAATAGTATTTATGCAGATACAGCCCACCCGGAACACCTAAAAGGGTAAAACCGATTACTATATATTGCAGGATGAGCGAAAACTGAGATTGCAAGTCAGGAAATTCAGAAGCATCATTTTTATGGAAAAGATAGTAAAAAACTATTGTTACTACTATCATCGTAATGTAAATAAGATAGTACATTACTTGCAAAATTTTGTTGGTTGATTCTTTTGATTCCATATTATTCAAGATTAAGATTATTGAAAAACCGTTCTATTAAGTATTGATTTTCCGAGTGTCATCTCGTCAATATATTCAAGGTCGCTCCCGACGGCAACACCTCGTGCTAACTGCGTTACTTGCACGCCTGTTGGTTGCAATCGCTTATAAATGACAAAGTTAGTTGTATCTCCTTCGGCAGTTGTGGGTAAAGCGAGTATCACTTCTTTTATTTCGCCATTTTGCGCGCGAGTGGCAAGCGAGTCTATCTCCAAGTCTTGTGGTCCGATGCCGTCCATTGGTGAGATGATACCGCCTAAGACATGATAAAGACCATTGTATTGACCCGTGTTCTCAATAGCCATAACATCTTGTATGTTCTCTACAACGCACACTGTTGAGCGGTCTCGTTTGGGCGAAGAGCATATATTACATACTTCTGTATCGCTTATGTTATGGCACTCGCGACAATAATGCACCTCTTTTTTCAGAGTTATCAACGACGAGGTGAAGCGTTCAAAATCAGCCTCTTGCCTTTTGAGCAGATGTAGTACTAAGCGCAACGCGGTACGCCTGCCTATGCCGGGAAGAGCAGACATCTCACGAACGGCATTATCAAGTAATATGGACGGAAACTCAGTCAATTTACAATTTACAATTAACAATTCACAATTAACAATTCACAATTAAAATTAAAAAAATCATACAAATTTACACAAAAATTTGCATATTTCAAAAAAATAATGTATCTTTGCACTCGCAAAAGAAAAAAAAGCTATTTGGTGCTATCGTCTAGCGGTTAGGACAAAAGATTCTCAATCTTTAAACCGGGGTTCGATTCCCCGTAGCACTACGAAACAAAAATGCAAGTGATTGAATTTCAATCACTTGCATTTTTGTTGAGTTTGCAGATTTAACTTTGAGTTTGCAGAAATTACTTTGATTTTGCTGATAATCATTTAACTTCTTCTGCCTCAACATCTTCAATGTCAAGCACTTGGTCAAGACGGTCTGCAAGTTTACTTAATCGTTTCTCTACCCGACTGACAGCCAAGACTTTAATCCAGTTGCCAATACCGTCGGCGATGATAGCAAGTCCGACAAGCCATGCAATGATTTTAGCCGAGACAGCGGGATTGCAGAATAAACTATAGCAGCCATCACACATTGCCAACACACCTAACAGGCTGAGTATCCACCATTTGCTAAAACCGAAACGCTTATAGTTAAACGAATCGAGCAACAGACTGAGACCTTCATAGAACACCCAGAAGGCAAAGATGAAAGGCAGTGCTACAGCCAGCGGAGCGGGCATAACGATAATTACAATACCAAGAAACACCTGAAGCAGTGCTGTTAGGAAAGTGAGTCCGCTAAAAGGGTTTAGACGACGCAGAGCCGCCCATGTACCGAAAGTACCAAAACCGGCAACGACAAGAATAAGACCAAAGACCCAAGCCAGAGAAACTAGAGTGTCGCCCGGATACATAATACAAAGTACACCAAGCAGTACTAATGCGCAACCGCTCAGGCACAACCAGATTTTTGTACTTGTTTTCATAAAATTATAGATTTCTGATTATAATAAATTAAAGCAACTATTGAAGTGATATCCTTAAACTAAATAGATCCTGAAACAAGTTCAGGATGAGGGGTAACTAAAAGAATGGTAGGAAATTCAATTTTTGTTTCTTCCCTTCTTTTAGGCAATTTTGGTTATCTTCAATCTCTTCGTTAAGCATCTGCTCAAATTGATCAACAGAGTTTTTCAAACTATATTTCTTTGCTGATTGATAATACAGATTTTCCATATACTTTCTCTCGTTTGGATGGTCGAGCCAATAGTCGCAGGCTCTTGCCAAATCTTTTGGGCTTCCGGGCAGGAAGAGACTTCGTCCGTCGAGCGCAAACTGTGGGGTTGCACTCACCTCACTGTTGGCAATAACCGGCACAAGCCCTGTTGCAAAGGCTTCGATGCAACTGATGGCCTCACTTTCCATATCGGAAGCATGCACATATACATCAACCTGCCCCAACATTTCTATTAACTCCATCTTATTGAGATAGACAAACATAGGTTGGTTCTTGAGAGTCTTACCTAATTCAACATACTTGTTGTATTCAGGTCCGCGACCTGCAAAGACGAGTTGTATGTCGTCCTGATACTTACTGTATTTGACGGCATTGATAATAACATCTTGTCTTTTTTCTTGGCTGAGTCGTCCGACCATCATAATAACTTTTTTACCTTCAAACTCAGGTCTGCGTGCGGGTTTGCCGTTCTCAATATAGTGCTTACCGGCAACGAGAAACTCGTCTTGAATACCATTGCTTATGACATGCATCTTAGCCTTATAGCCACGCTCCCGGACCATGTCTGCCATAAACTGCGAGGGGCAATGCACATGTCTGAAGCCGTTGTACATATTTATTCTAAACTGCTTATAGAACAGTTCATTCACCCACTCTACTTTGCCTAACCCGACCGATGAAGTCATATTTTCGGGTTGAATGTGGAATGCTCCGGTGCAGGGTTTTCCGATATGAAGAGCATAGCGTTGAGCCGTTGTTTCCAATGCAAAAGGCAGGAAACAATGCACCACATCTGCCCAATCGACTGCTTCCTTGATGACAGATAATGCCTTTTCGCCCCAAAACTTGGCAAAATTAAAGTCGTGTTTATCCATAAGAGGTTGGAAAATAGGCATGTGAAAATTCTGAACACCGAAACGCTCTTCGTCAGATTCGCCTATACATAAGATTTTCACTTCGTGCCCTCTTTTGCGCAACTCGCCGGCAAATCGTTGAGCCGATATGCTGGTACCGTTATTACTTGTGTCGTAAGTATCAATTACAAATAATATCTTCATTATCTTTTCTTTTTTAATTAGTTTTGCAAAGTTACTAAAACTATTTTATATTTTGATTGTCCAATTTATGCTAAAAGTGTACTCTATCATTATGCCAGATAATCATAAAACTCTATTATTTGAAATCGACGGCGAGGCGGAAGTTGAACATACGCCCTGTGAGGTAGTTAGGCGATGCCCATTGTGTTCCGTCGTAGGCACTGACCCAGAAGTATGAGTTTACATTTTTGAAGCCCACGATGTTGAACACTTCAAGCCCTACCATCCACTGCTCAACATGCTTCGATTTGCGCATCCACTTGTCTTTCTTTGCACTGAAGACCCGAGTTGCTCCGATGTCGATACGGCGATAGTCGGACATACGGAAAGCCGAGCGTGTCTGCTCGGAGCGCGGCGAGGAGAAAGGCAGTCCGTCCTGCCAGATGAACCTGAGATGTACCTTATACTGTGGCAGTCGCGGTATATAGTCTTGAAAGAGCATTGAGAAACTGTAGCGCGACTCGTTAGGTCCGGCAATCCAACCACGCCCATACTTATCGTTCAACAATTTCTCTTTGGCGGTCATGATAGAGAAACTTATCCATGATTCAGCCCCGGGCACCAACTCGCCGAAAAGTTTGAGGTCGAATCCGGCAGCATAGCCTTTGGCATCGTTTTCGCCTGAATATCTTACTCTTACATTATCGACAGTATAACTTATGACGCGGTCCATGTACTTATAGTAGGCTTCGGCAGTGAGTTTGAAAGGTCGTCCCCACGCACGGAAGTAGTAGTCCGCCCCGAGTACTGCGTGAACGGAGCGTTGTGCTTTGATGTCTTTGTTGAGTACAATACGCGTTACCCGATACTCGTCGGTTATAGTATCCCGCAGTTCTTTGTAGAAAGGCGATTGGTAGTATAGTCCGGTAGCAAAGCGGAAGGAGAAATCGTGTTTCCAGCCGGGGAAGTAAGTAAGCGACAAGCGTGGTGAGAAAAGGAGTTCTTTATTGTATGACCACCAGTTCATTCTTACACCACCGGTAAGTATGACATTTCCTCCATCGGTTGACCAGCGATAGGAGTCTTGTGCGTATGCTTGCAGACGGACGGAGCGCATATCAGTTGAACCTTTGAGGGTGTAATAGAGATCCATCTTGCCCGGATTATTTGGCAGACTATAGCCCATAGAGTCTTGCCTTTCCCATTCGCTTATGTCATCTTTTATCCACTCGCCTCCGACTGACACTCCCCACGACAGTGTGTTTCCTGCTTTTTTCCATTCACCGTTATGGGCAAACTGTACCACACCTGCTTGCAAGCGGTTTCGGGCATGTTGCTGGAAAGTGCCGGTACCCATGGCATCGACGGAGATAGTATCGGATGTTAGTTGTTCGCCATGCTCGGTGTTGGGTTGTCGCTCACCTGTCATAGGGTTGTTGGTAAGGATGTACTCACCCAAGATATCGTAGTTTTCGCGTTCGCTCGAATAGAAACCATTGACATTGAAATTGAGAGTGAGTCCTTTGTGGGCTTGATATTTAAGTCCTAAAGCGGCAAAGGCAGTACGGAACATATCCCTCTCCTGTCCTTCGTAGTAGATATTGAGTTTGCGTGCCACTTGGTAGGTACCGAAACTATTTGACATGCTATCAGGCCGGAAACGGTAGGAATTTTGCGAGAAATTGCCGAGAAAGGACATCTCCCAGCGGGAAGTCTTGCGCTTTTCTTTCTTTCCGAGTTTCCAAGTGATGAATGTTTGATAATCAACAAAATTAGGCTTATATGAGCCTTTTGTCTGCAGTGTTCCGAGCAGATATTGGGCGGTTTTGTATCTGACGGAATGCATCATTGAATAGGTTGAGTCCCCTACTCCGATATATGCGTTTGCTCCCAACAGACTTGCGCTCAGACTTGCTTCGAAGCGTTTAGGGCGTTTGTAGGTGATAGAGAGGACTGACGACAGTTTGTCGCCATATTGTGCGTCAAAGCCACCTGCGGAAAACTGAAGGTCTTCGGTCATATAAGGGTTGACAAAGCTCAGTCCTTCCTGTTGTCCGGCACGGATAAGCAAGGGTCGGTGAATCTCTATGCCATTGACATAGACGGAGTTTTCCTCGTAGCTACCACCTCGTACATTATACTGACTTGACAGTTCGTTGCTTTGGCTGACACCGGCAAAAGTAATAAGCAGACTTTCGATGTTTCCACCTGAAGCATCGGGCATAAGCCGTGTTTGCTCAATCTCAAGACGGTCCATAGTATTTTCTTGCCGTCTGATATCTGTAACTACCACTTCTTCAAGCGTTTCGGAGGCAGGTTGCAAGACGGCATTGATATTGACCACATCTTGCAGGTTAGGCAAACGGATAGGTTGGTAGAGCGTTTGGTAGCCTAAAAGTTGGAAAATGATAGTGAAAGTATCGGTTTGGTTGATAGTAAGGTCGTAGAAGCCGTTGCGATTGGTGGTAGTACCAAGTCCGATACCTTTGATGCCAACGCTGACTATGTCCAAACCTCGGTTGTCGGTGTCAAGCACATAGCCATAGAGCCGCATTTGCCGTGCATTAAGTGGCAAAGACAAAAGCAAGGACAGACAGAGTATTATGATATATTTAATTTTCAAAAACCGGTTTCTTTATATTTTCCTACAAATTTACGGTTTTTTTATCACTTTAGCAAATAAATGTTGTTTTTTGGGCAGAAATGATGAATTTTGTTTTGGATTAGAGATTCTTCTGCAGCAGCATTTTCAGTTCTTCGAGTGTGAGGGAGTGTGCGGTATTTTGTCCTTGCAGGATGGCATCAGCAATGTCTTTCTTTGACTTGTGCAGTTGCAGAATTTTCTCCTCGATAGTATCAGATGAAATGAAATGATAGACAGTAACATTCTGATGTTGCCCTATGCGATAGGCACGGTCGGTTGCTTGTTGTTCGACAGCGGGGTTCCACCACGGGTCAAGATGAATAACATAGTTGGCAGCAGTGAGGTTAAGTCCTAACCCGCCGGCACGCAGACTTATAAAAAAGACTTGTTTTTTTGCATGGTTGAAATCGCCAACCATTTGTTCGCGCTTCTGTAAAGAAGTCGCACCATCCAAATAAAAAGAGATATCGGGAAACATGTCCTCGACTGCTTTTTCAGCCATTTTCAAGAATGAGGTGAATTGCGAGAAAACGAGCAATTGGTTTCCTCCTTCGATTATTTGCACGACGAGTTGGCTGAAATCGTCTAATTTGCTCGATGTTGTATCTTCATTATTTTCAAGCAATTGTACGGAGCATGCTGCTTGCCGAAGTTTGGTTAGAGAAGCAAGTATGTTCATGTCCACTTTTTTGGCTTTTTCGACTTGTTGCAGTGCTTGCTGTCGGAGGTTTTCGTAGAACAGACGCTCCTTGTCGGAGAGTTGTATATGCCTTGTTATCTCTGTTTTTTCGGGCAGGCTGGAAGCCACTTCCGCTTTCGTTCGGCGCAGAAGGAAAGGTTGTACAAGTCGTTTGAGCAGACTCTGACGATTTTTGTCGTGAGCCGTATCGATAGGCACAACGAAGTCTCTCATAAATCGCTCGTGAGAGCCTAAGAGTCCGGGATTAAGGAACTCGAATAGTGTCCATAGTTCGGAAAGGTTGTTCTGAAGCGGTGTTCCGGTTAGGGCAAGTCGGTATTGCGATTTGAGTTTCATTGCCACTTGCGACATCCTTGCGTGCTGGTTTTTAATGGTATGCGCTTCATCTAAGCAAACGATGTTCCAGTCTTTTTCCGTAAGGAGATTTTCTTCACGCACCAAAAGTGAATATGTTGTTATGAGCACATCGTATTGCTTTGTAGAATTGATTAACTCTTCTCTTTGGTCGGACTCATTGAGAATAAGAGCATTAAGCATTGGAGCGAAACGGCTTACCTCAGATTTCCAGTTATAGAGCACCGAAGCGGGTGCAACAACGAGCGATGGCCCGCTTTCGGCTTTTGAGAGAAGGAAGGTGATAGCCTCAACCGTCTTACCCAAGCCCATATCGTCGGCAAGGCAAGCCCCCGCTCCCCAATATGCAAGTCTTGACATCCACTCAAAACCTTCTTTTTGATAGTCTCTTAAGATGGTTTTAAGGCCATTCGGTACGGCGACAGACAATTGGTCTGCTTCGTCCAACTTTTGAAGCAAGACCTTCACAGCATCGTCCATCTTGAGTATTTGCTCTGTTTGAATTTGCTCTGTTTGGAGCAAGATATCAGAAATGAGTCGTATCTCCATTTTGGGCACTACGGCTTTTTTCTTTTCGACTTGCACCATATACCGCATCTGCTGAAGTTGGCGTATGAGGCTTTTGCTCAAGGCTATATAATCATTTTCGCCCAACTGCAGGAAATGGTCGCCCACAAGATTTTCGTCAGCAAGTTGCAGAAGTGTGGCAAAACTAATGTTATATGTCTTGTCGATTTCCCACTGTCCTTCCACTTCGAACCATTTTTGCTTGGCTTTTAGGGTGAAGTCGGAATGCTTCTCTGTTTTTATAAGATTGATTTTCTTTCCTTCGGGCCAAAGCACGGCGTACTGCTTTTTATCAGCGACAAACTCTATGAGGCAGAGCAGGTCTTCAGCAGATAGGAGATTTTTGTCGTACTCAAGATTAAAACCTCTTTGAGCAAAGAGGTAATCGTTAAGCGTGTCCAAATTAGTTTTTTCCGCTTTCAGGTCTCTCAAGATATGATAGCGTATGCCGTCCTTTTCATCGAACACCTCTTTCTTTCCTAAGGCTGGTGGGACTTGCAAACTGCCACCCTTTAGTGGTTGAACAAAGCACTCGCCTACAAAAGCGTTCTTGCTTGGGCGTATGCGCAAAAAGACGGTTGTATCACCCTCAGTTTTTTCAAGTGTCGAACCTCCACTAATCATATCAGAGTGTATTTCCACTTTTCCTGCAACTTTCTTAATGAAGAGTTTTAGTTTTTCTTCTGCCTCAAGTGGCATCACCTCGAAGTTTTTAAGACTTATAAAAACCGTTTGTTCGAAGGGTGTTATTTCAACAACGGAGTATGAGGTTGCACTTTCTTTTACGATAGCAGGATTGCCTATTTGACCGTCTTCGTCAAACTCAAGGTTTGTGGACAAATATATCCCGTTGTTTTTATGCTTGATGTTTAGAAATGCTTTTCCTTTTCTAACGGAAACGGGTAGCAGTCCTTTTTTTGTTTCCACAAACACTTTTTGTGTCTCAATAAGGAAGGGCAAAAAGTTTTGTAGCAGGTGAGTTTCGTTGTAGTTGTCGTAATCTGCCAATGACAATATCTTGTTGAGGTGGGATGCAATCTGCAAGTCATTGTCGTCCATACAGTTGCACTTGCAACTAAGGAAACTCTTCAGGCTTATTTTTAAGGGTGCGCTCCAAGTGTCGGATTTTAGTCGTTTTTGCGAAAAAAACTCCACTCTTGAGTATCCTCTTTTTTCTTTTATGATATAAATAACACGCTCTGTCAGTGAGTTGGTTTGTTTTTTTTTATCATTCTCAAGCAATAGTTCGTCCAACACTTTCTCCCATTGCTCTTTGACAGAAAGCGAAAAGAGCAGTTTTTCATTTTTCAAGAGTTCAAGACCGATGCCTGCACTGACTTTTTGGACATCATTAAGATGAAAGAAATCAACAAAAAGATTTGAGAAATAGTTGAAAAGAGGTGTATTCAAGAATCTCATATTCTCTATTTTCAATCTCAAACCATCAGTAGGTTCGTTCAGCACAATGTATTGAGCGACAATGTTTGCCATCCGTTGAAATAAGGAGTCGGCTATATCTTTTCGAAGAAATTGTGTGGCTCTTGCTTTGACTGTTTCGTTGTCAAGTTTGGCATAACATATCATAAGATAATAGCAAGCCAATGGGTCATCGAAGATATTTTTTTCTTCCGAAGTCTTGTTTCTTATTTTCAAGGCAGTGTCAAAAAGAGTTAAGGCCTCACCAAAATTACCCTCATACATCAGCGCAATAGCATTGCCTATGTATGCCCAAATACTTGAACTTTCAGTTATCGGAATTACAGGTTTGTTGCCGGTTAGAAAATAGGCATAGGTGCTTGCCATGTCTTCTATAATAGCATAATTATATTCAGGATGTTGTTTTTTGTAATTGCTTATGAGTGAGGTAAAATCATTCAAAAGTTCAGGTGTAAGGTCGTCTTCATACAGAAATCGGGTAAGTTTCTCATAAACAGCGTTTATAAAATGTTCGTAATTGAGAGTCAGAGCCAACGGATGATAGAACGACTGTGCTAAAACATCTTTTAGCGATTGATATTCGCTGTTAAGCCACAGGTGCGTTTTCTGTTGAGAGATGAAGGTGTTGATATTCCCGTCGTAGAGTGCAACACAAATGACCCATAAATCAAGAAACTCTTTGTTTTTCTTTTCGATATATGCTTGTTCTGCCAAGAACCATTCCCTATGCCGGTCAAGAGCATAGAAAATAAGCGGGAAGACAAACTCGCTTTTGCAGGAATAAGTCGTTTTCTGCCAAGAACGGGCAACGCTAAGAAAACGATGATCTTCCAACCGATTACGAAGTGTAATGATGTTTGATACTTTGAGATATTTCTCCAAACTCTTCAGGTTCTCGTCGGTCAAATCACTGCCATAAACAAGATAAAGAAACAGCAGTAGCTTGCCCGCTTCGTCTTTTGGCAGAGTTTCGAAAAGTGAATCAGGCAGTTTGCCAATGGCAGACACTTTCATTGGCTGTCGTTTAAGAAGAGTAGAAAGAGAAAGTGCCGTAGTCTTTTCTTTTACTGTTTTCTTTTGTGCCGAAGGATAGTTTGTACTACCTGTTTGCAGAGTAACCGATTTCTGTATGGCATTGTTGATAGATGCAAGTGTTGATGAACGCCTTTTCATTTGCAGACTGAACAAGACTGCCACTTTATGCTCGCACCAAGCGCCGAGTTTTGGGCATGTGCAAGAATGACGAACAACAGTGTTTTTGTCGAGAGTCAGGTTGACACTATATTTCTCGTCTGCCTTGACAACGGCTTCAACTTGAGTGTCGTCATCGTCGAGTTGAACGACTTTGCCGGCATTGAAATAGTCTCTGCCACGGGAAACGACAGCAGAGGCTATTTCCTTACGAAAATTATCTAAACTTATCGGTTGCATCAACAATTTACAATTTACAATTCACAATTTACAATTATTAGTATCTTAATTTGTATTCGGCTTCAATCTCTTTCACTTTCTGCCATATATGTCGTGCAAGCGCAGTGTTGCTGTCCGACATATTCTTGATATTAAGTATATCGCCTGTAACGGCATATACTGAGCCAGCCTCTATCTCGTTGTTATTGAGTATAGAAAGCAGATATTCGAGACCTGACTTTAACTCATTGTCAGCCACAGTATAGTCCCATAGAAGAGCATCTTCAATGCTCACTTTTCTCACGCCTCCATTGCCAGAGCAATCAATAGGTATGATGTTTATATCTGCAAATGTTTTTTTAATGTTTTCAAGATTGCCTATATTGGCACGGAAGGAATTAACCATATATTCAAACGAGGTATATCGCCAAGTTCTGTTTCCGCGGTTTATTGCATTTTTGAAACAAGTAAGGAAATCGTTATACACAGGCACTATCGTTATCTTCTCCATTCCCGCCTCTTTGGCTTGCTTAATAACTTTCTCAAGTTCAGCCGGTGTAAGGGCTGCATCGTAGATAAGTCCTGCCTTTGAGAAATTGAGTTTTTTAACAGCCGTCGATTTACCGGATGCCGGTGTTCCGATGACAATAACCATATCTTTTTTGCCTTGAAGTACTGCACGGGCAAGCATCCTTTCAGTCAGTTCTTGAACCACAAGTTGCTCTGCCTCAGCATAGTCCTGCCAGTTAGGTCCTGTATAACCCAGCGGTCGGAAAAGAGTGCGCACTTCGTCAGGGTCAAGCGTGTTTCCGGCGCTGCCCAAATACTTGTCGGTCAGTTGCAAGAGTCTCTCATTTGCCCAAGCTTTTGCCTCCGCACCGATAATCTGCGGTTGTGGGGCTTCGATGGTATATGGTGCGGGATTAGGGTTCTGACGGGTATGCTGACGAATATACATCAGTTTGTTTTGGGCAAAATAAGTATCACCCGGCAGTTGGTAACGCGCATTGCCGGCAGGGTCGGGCGTGAAAAGCATAAGCGACTCTTCGCCTTTGTCAACAAAACGCACAAAGCCACGGGGTGAAAGGTTATAAACGCCATCGCCTAAGACTGCATTTATAAGGCAATTGACATCCCACATACGCTGACCGGTATCGCAATGATAGTTGGTATAAACAGCCTTTATCGGATTTTGAAGTGAAGTAGAGAGGTCTACCAAGACATCAGCGGGGGCATAATTCATCATATCTCCAATGTTGCTCGGCGACATTATAAGACTGACATTTTTAGGCAGACGCTCATAGAAAATGGCTGATTGCTTTGACGCTGCACGCATATTATATCCGCTCAGGCTATCACCACTCTCAAAACGCCCGGACTGAATATAAACGCTTTTAACTTTTTTGCCAAAGAGTGTAACACCGTCTAAATCAGAGTATTCGTCGGCATCGGACTCAAAAAGTTCGGCAAGCGTAGTTACAAAACCGATAGCGACAATAACAACAGAACCATCGTCAGCCTTGCTTAACAGACGGCGATACAGTTTGTAGCCGTCAGGCAGAGTGTCAGCGTTAATCTTTCTTTCAAAAACAGGTTTGCCGTCTTTATCTTTCAAATCGACGATACTACTATACGGAATAAAACAACGCGGGTTCTTTACACCGTTCCGTTCAACGCCTATCGGAATGTCGGGATGACCATAATAATTGTTGAAGACATCAACCAGTTCGGCATTTTTCTGTCCCTCGCGGTCAACCATAATACCACAAAGATTAACTTTGCCCTCGTCAATATAATGATGAAGCATCATAAGGGCAAACAAATCGTCGGTTGAACTGCCGAAATCGGAGTCGAGGATAATGTTTATCGGAGCAGGGGTTTCTTGTCGGACTGTTGCAGTCTTTTTTGTATGACAAGAAGTGAAAACAAAAAAAACAATAACCGACAATAAGTAAAAATACCGGTTAGATTGCAGTTTGGAACGATAGTTGTTCATAAAAAAAGTAAAAATTGGTTAGTATCGGCACAAAGATACGATATTTTTCCTATTTTTGCAAATTTCAAAAAATATAATTATATTTGCATAGAATCTTTGAATTTTTGAATCTTTGAATTAAATAAACACTACAATATGTTCAAAAAAACTTTCTCTTGGATATTTTGGTCGCTTTTCCTTTTAGGGATATGCAGTGTGGTTCTTATTTTCGTAGCCATTAACAAAGGTTGGATAGGTTATATGCCCCCGCTTGAAGAATTGCAAAACCCTAAAAATAAATACGCTTCTGAAGTCTATTCGGCTGATTATGTGGTTCTTGGCAGTTACTACAAGGGTGCCAACCGCGTGAGTGTGCCCTACAGCGAGATGCCCGAAGACCTTATCAATGCCCTTGTTTCGACGGAGGATGTGCGTTTCTATATCCATACAGGCATTGATTTTAAGGCACTTGCCCGCGTTTTGATAAAATTAGGCAGAGCCGGTGGCGGTTCGACCCTAACCCAACAACTTTCCAAACAACTATATTCGCCTACTGCCGACAATATCTTTGAGCGAGCAATGCAGAAGCCAATTGAATGGGTTATTGCAACTCGGCTTGAGAGGCTTTATTCAAAGGAAGAGATTTTGACGATGTATCTCAATCAGTTTGATTTTCTGTATAATGCAGTAGGTGTGAAGCAGGCTGCTATGGTGTATTACGGCAAGAAACTTGACGAACTGACCACTGACGAATGTGCTACGCTTGTCGGTATGTGCAAGAACCCGTCGCTCTACAACCCTATCCGCCATCCTGAAAATGCCTTAAAAAGACGCAATGTGGTACTCTCGCAGATGGTTAAAAACGGGTGTTTGGATAAGGCATTGAAAGACTCACTTGCCGAACTGCCACTTCAGGTCAGTTATCACCCTGCTTCACATACACAGGGGCTTGCTCCGTATTTCCGCGATATGCTCCGCCAAACGATGACAGCAAAAGAACCATTTGAGACTGACTATCCGGCGTGGAACAAGCAGCAATAT
>JAFVAX010000035.1 GCA_017480285.1 Paludibacteraceae bacterium
GCAAGCCAATAGATGGCGGCATCGGGGTCGCTTCCGCGGATACTCTTGATGAATGCGGAGATGATGTCGTAGTGCATCTCACCGTCTTTGTCGTAACTGACGGGGTTCTGTTGCAGACAGTCGGTAATGGTTTGGTTATCAATCGTTATCTCGTTGCCATCGGTTGCACCTACGACTAAGTCAAGTATGTTGAGCAGTTTGCGAGCGTCACCACCGGCGAACCGCAGTAGGCTGTCTTTTTCTTTCAGTATGAATTTTTTTGTTTTGAGATATTCGTCGGTTTGCGTGGCACGCTCGTATAGTTGCATCAGGTCGTCGTTAGACAGATAATGAAGCACATACACTTGACAACGCGAGAGTAGGGGTGAGATGACTTCAAACGATGGGTTCTCGGTTGTTGCACCGATAAGCACCACTATGCCTTGTTCGACAGCACCTAAGAGACTGTCTTGTTGCGATTTGCTGAAGCGGTGAATCTCGTCGATAAAAAGAACGGGTGTTTGAGAGGCAAACAAGCCCGTATGTTTTTTTGCTTTTTCAATCACTTCGCGCACTTCTTTGACTCCGGCTGTTACTGCTGAAAGGGTGAAGAAGGGTCGGTCAAGTTGGTTTGCCACTATTCTTGCGAGTGTCGTTTTGCCCACTCCGGGAGGTCCCCATAGAATAAACGACGACAGGTTGCCGGACTCAATCATCCGGCGAAGCACGGCACCTTCGCCTACGAGGTGCTGTTGTCCGACATAGTCGTTAAGACTTTTGGGGCGTAATCTTTCTGCGAGTGGTAGCATATTTTCGTTGGTTTTCTTTTTCAAAAGGCTGATGCCTTTTGCAGGGGACGAAGGGTTTTCTTTTTCAAAAGGCTGATGCCTTTTGCAGGGGACGAAAGGGGTTAGGCGTTGCTGTTTTTGAGAAGTTCTTTGGCATTTTCGATGGCGGCATCCGTGAGATTGTCTGCCGACAACATTCTCGCTATTGTCTCAACCCGCTCGTCGGCACTGAGTTGTTTTATGAATGTTCGTGTGCGGTTGTCAAGGTCTTTTTTATAGACGATGAAATGTTGCTTTCCGAGAGCTGCTATTTGTGGCAGGTGGGTTATGCAGAGCAGTTGGCGGTTGGCAGACATCTGTTGCATTATCCGTCCCATACGGAAAGCCACTTCGCCTGAAACGCCGGTGTCTATCTCGTCGAAAATAAGGGTTGGTAGGGTTTTCTTTTCAGCAAGCAGCGATTTGATGGTGAGCATAAGCCTTGAGAGTTCGCCACCGGAGGCAGTAGTTATGCTTTGCATTGTTTGGTTCTTATTAGCTGCAAAAAGAAATTCGCAACTGTCGATGCCGGTAGGTGTGAATCTGTCTAACTGTGTGATACTTACCGTCAGTTTGGCATTGGGCATAGCCAGTTCCGCTATTGTTGCGCCTACTGTTCGGCTTATTGTCGGAACGATGTCGGAGCGTCGCTTGTGCAGTTTATCGGCAAGCGAAGTGAGTTGGCTTTGTAGAGTGGCAATCTCTTTTTCGATTTTCAGTATCTGCTCGTCGGATTGCTCGAAACTTTGCAGTTCTTGTTGTAACTGATCTCGTAGTTCGATAAGTTCGGTATCGGTTTGCAGTTTATGCTTGAGCATAAGTCCTAAGATGAGGTCTGCGCGCTCGGTTATTGCCGTGAGTCGTTCGGGGTTGACGCTGGTGTTTTGCGCCAAACTGTCAATTTCTGCTGCTATATCTTTGAGTTCAATCGTAACGCTGTTGATACGCTCAAGTATTTGCGCTTCTTGTGGCAGGTACGGGCTGATGTTTTTGAGTGTGCCTGTAAGCGTTTTCAAAGAAGCAAGTATGCCGTTGTCAGATTGCAGTAATAGCGAAGCCGTGTCGGCTGTTTGCAGTATCTGTTCGGCGTTTTGAAGTAGTTGTTGCTCTTTCTCTAATTCTTGAAGTTCGCCCGGTGTGAGTCGGGCTTCCTTGAGTTGGTTGAACTGAAACTGCTTATAGTCAGCCTCTTTTTCCGCCTTTTCCTTTTCTTCTTTGAGTTGTTGAAGCAGGGCATTTTGTTTTGTGTATTGAGCATAGAGTTGCCGGTACCTCTGAAGCAAATCGTTGTTGTCGGCAACGCTGTCAAGCAGTTGTTGGCAAAACGAGGAGTTTCCCATAAGCAGGTTTTGATGTTGCGAATGGATATCTATGAGATTGGCGCTTAGGTCTTTAATGGTTGTTAAAGCAACTGGTGTATCGTTTATAAAAGCGCGACTTTTGCCTTGTTCGGTCAGTTCGCGGCGGATGATAATTTGCATATCTGCCGGACTGTCCGGCTCTGTTTCGAAGTCAAGGTCGTGGTCTGCAAAAAAAGTGTTGAGATAGGTGTAGTCGTCTTCAAACACGCCTTCAACGATACATTTGTGTTGTCCTTCGGAAACGGCTTTTGAGTCTGCTCTTGCTCCCATAAGCAGGTTGAGTGCGCCTAAGATGATAGATTTGCCGGCACCTGTCTCGCCCGTCATAACGGAAAAACCGTTGCTGAAATCTATATCGAGTTCTTGAATGAGAGCATAGTTTTGTATGTGAAGATGTTTTAGCATAATTAGCAGATTGATAACTTATAGACTTCTTATCCCCATACGGCATTGATAAACATAACAGTCATAAAACCAATGCAAATAAGTTTGGCGACAGTGCTAAAAAAGATGCCAAGGAAACTCCCCCAACCGGATTTGAGTGCTGTCAAGATGCTTTTCCCGCCCAATAGTTCGCCTACTACAGCACCAATTAGCGGACCTAAGATGACACCTAAAGTGCCGCCGAATAGTCCGATAAGCAAGCCAATCATACTGCCCCAAGAACCGTAGTTTGTTCCGCCAAAGTGTTTTGTACCCCAGACGGGTACCATATAGTCAAGCACTTGCAGTACGATGGTTATCACCCCCCATATAAGCAGGGTTTGCCAACTGAAATCAACGCGTTCGGTTATTTGAGCGACGAGCAGTCCGGCATAAGCCAAAGGCAAACCCGGTATGCCGGGGATAATACACCCGACAATACCTAATAAGATACACAGACCGGCTATTACTAACAGAAAAATCTCCATTTATTTGTATAAGAATCGTTTGATACTTTTCTTAGGTGTTTTTTCAAACTCTTTGTCAACAATTTCGATGTTTGACACTTTGCTATAGTTAGGTATGAGCGAGTTGAGTTTCTGCAAGTTCTCTTTCATTACATCGATTATGGACTTGTCTTCGGTTTGGAAGTTACCGTCGGGGAAGACGAGTCCTATGAGTTTGCCTTCTCGTTCTACCACAATAGACTCTGCTACACCTTGCATATTATTGAGTTTTTCTTCAATCTCTTCGGGGTAGATGTTTTGTCCGGACGCGCCGAGCAACATATATTTGTTTCTACCTCGGATGTAGATGAAGTTGTCTTTGTCAAGATATCCGAGGTCGCCAGTACGGAGCCATCCGTCTTCTGTAAAGGCAGCGCGTGTGGCATCTTCGTTTTTATAGTAGCCTTGCATCACATTTGGTCCTTTGACGAGTATCTCGCCAAGGGTGTATGTGTCTTTGCCTATAGTTATGGTATTATCGTCAGATACGGGTTCGATTTTCACTTCCATATCTGGCAGAATCTCTCCGCAGGAGCGGTAGCGGAACACTTCCCAATCGCTTCCGCTGACGAGCGGACCACATTCGGTCAGTCCGTAGCCTATGGTAAGCGGGAACTTAATGTCCATGAGGCATTTCTGTACATCTTCGTTGAGTGCGGCACCGCCTACAAGGAAGTATTTGATGTTTCCACCGAAGGCTTCAAGCAGTTTCTTGCGCACCTGACTGCGGAAAATCTTGCCGATAAGTGGCATGTTCCATACCATCTTCAGTGCTTTTTTCGACACGATAGGTCTGATGCTCGTTTTGTAGATTTTCTCAATGACGAGTGGCACTGTGATGATCATATACGGGTGCACCTTTTTGAACGCTTGCAGAAGCAGTGTCGGTGTAGGTGTCTTAGTAAGATAATAGACATGGCAACCGGATGCCACTTGATAGAGAAAATCGCCGAGTTGTCCGTAGGCGTGTGCGAGCGGTAGCATTGATACCATTTCCCATCCGGGTTTGTTTCTGAGTGCGTGGAAGGCATGCCTTACATTTGACGATATCGACCGTGTGGTAAGCATAACTCCTTTGGGTTGCCCCATAGAGCCGGAGGTATAGTTGATAAGCAACAGGTTGTCAAGGTCGCTGTCGTCGTAGTGAAGTTCTTTCTTGTTTAGTCCGTCAGGATACTTTTGTTTGAAGGTCCCGTCCCATTTCTCGTGTTGGCTTTTAGCGTTCTCGTCTTTAGTATGTAAGATTGAGAAATCTGTCAGCGAAAGTATAGTCTGCAAGTTAGTGTTTTCCTCGTCGGGGAACTTGTCTTTCAGTCCTTTCCAGACATAGGGACCGACGATAAGCATCTTAGCGTCGGAGTGGCGTACAAGTCCTTTCACATCGTCGGGTGTGAAATCTTGTAAGATACTTACGATAACGGCTTTGTAGGTTGCCACGGCAAGGTATGCAACCGCCCAGTTGATTGAGTTTCTTCCACATAAAGCAATCTTGTCCCCTTCTTTTATGCCTAACAGTTCAAACAGCACATGCAGACGGGCAATGCGTGTTGCGAGTTGTCCGTAGGTGAGCGATTCAGTACCATTGAACTCAGTCATGGCAGGCTTGTCCCAATAACGCGGAAAAACCTCGTTGAAATATGTGAACAGATGTTTCATTGGTAAAAAAGTTTTTATTTGTTTCTTTTCCTGCAAATATACAATTTTATTACAGAAAAAGCAAATAATTTCGTCTTTTGGTCTGAATTTCTTTTATTTTGTTCTATTTTTCTATTTATTCGAACAATTGTGTCCAGATGTCAAATCGTTCGACGCTTGCTTGTCCGTATCCGATAAGACGAAGGCGCACTTGTGAGACGGTCAGTTCTCGTTCTAAATGGCTTTTTGAGTAGAATTTGTCGGCATAGCAGATGATTTGTTCTTCGATGGTGCGTGGTGAGAAATCTTGGTGTGGCAGTGGCAGGTCTTGTTTTAAGATTTGTTCGAGGGTGAGTCCGGTGCCTGTATGTCGTTCAGCCACATCGGCATACTGAGCCATTCCTTCCTTGCGGAGCAGTTCAGCACCTATGATGCCGTGGCGGATATATGGTTCGGTGCCGTGGCAGTCGATACCGGGGGCATTGGTAAAGACGATGCCGATGTCGTGGAGCATGGCGGCGTTTTCAAGGAAGTCGGTGTCGGCTTTCAGTTCGGGGTGTTTGCTTGCAATGAGTAGCGAGCGCTGGGCTACCTGACGGCTATGGGTGAGCAGGATGTTTTTCAAATTCTCCTGCTTATTGTAGTATTTTTCGATTAGTTCTAAGGGAGACATTACAATTCACAATTTACAATTTACAATTTACAATTTACAATTTATAATTCACAATTCACCCTCATCCTGCACGCTTGCGATGCGCTCGTTTACGATGCGAATACTTGGAGCAATACTTGTAGCAACTTGTTTCAGAATCTTATCCTTTATTATTTAGATTCTGACTTTCGTCAGAATGAGGATTTGAGTTTCTTAATAAAATCATTTGCTTGCTTGAGGTCTTCGGGGGTGTCAATGCCTATTGAGGCGTGGTCGGTTATTGCAATCTGTATGTTATAGCCGTTTTCCAGCCATCGGAGTTGTTCGAGTTTTTCGGTTTGTTCCAAAGGCGAAACAGGTAGTTTGGTTATTTGTTGCAACACTGTTGCACGATAGGCATATATACCAAGATGACGGTAGTAAACCGGTGCTTTACTCGTGTTTTTAGAGTTATCGCTTCTTAGGAATGGTATTACGCTTCGTGAGAAATAGAGTGCTTTGCCTGTTATTTTCGAGAATACAACTTTCACCCAATTAGGGTTGTCAAAGCCTTCTGTTATAGGGTGGGCGAGAGTGGCAATGTCGGTCTTTGGATTGTCAAAGCAGGCAATAAGTTTCAATATCTGTTCGGGTTGAATGAAAGGCTCGTCGCCCTGTACATTGACAACGATATCGTCTTTTGAGTCGATAAGTCGGTATGCTTCGGCAATACGGTCGGTGCCGCTTTGATGGTCTTTGGAAGTGATAACCGCCTGACCGCTAAAGCGTTTGACTTGCTCGAAGATACGCTCATCGTCGGTTGCAACAACAACATTAGGGCAGGCTTGTTTGGCTTGCCTATACACTCGTTCTATTATTGTTTTGCCCTCTAAATGTGCAAGGGGCTTGCCCGGGAAGCGGGTGCTACCATATCGGGCAGGGATGATTACTATACAATTCACAATTTACAATTCACAATTCACAATTTACAATTCACAATTTACAATTTATCTCCTCATTCTGACGCAGGTCAGAATCTAATAAACTCCCACAGATTTCCAAAATTCCTAATTTCTCATTCCTAATTTCTCATTCCTCATTCCTCATTTCTAATTGAAAAAAGCAGGTCGTATCCCGTTTGTACGGATTTGATATTGAGTATGGTAAGCGAGCGTTTGCCGTTGTTCTCACGGAAGAGGCATCGTCGCGGGTGTTCGCCCGTGTAGTTGATAATCTTGCCGAAAACGATTGACTGATAGTAGGGCGACTCCGAGTTCTGCGGGAAATAGAGTATCATTCTGTCGTTCTTCAAAACTAATTTTTCAATACCCATACTGATACCAAGCCAACGAAGTCTGACAACCAGCAACAGTTCTTCAGCACCTTGTGGCAGAACGCCGAAACGGTCGATAAGGTTCTTCTTGAAACGCAAGAGTTGGTCTTCGTTTTGCAAGCCGTCGAGTTCGCGATAAAGACTTATTCGCTCTGATATGTTCTCGATATATTCCGGTGGAAAACCTATTTCCATATCCGAATCCAACTGACAATCTGATACATACTGAACAGTCTTGCCTTGTTTGGTATCTTCTTCGAAGAGTTCTTGAAACTCTTGTTCTTTGAGTTCAAGCACTGCTTCTGTCAGAATTTTCTGGTATGTCTCGTAGCCTAAGTCGGCAATGAAGCCAGATTGCTCTGCTCCAAGCATGTTGCCGGCGCCACGAATGTCAAGGTCTTGCATAGCAAGATGGAAACCCGAACCTAAATCTGTGAAAGTCTCAACGGCTTCTAACCGTCGGCGTGCTTCGGGTGTGAGTAGTTCAAGTTCGGGTGCAACAAGGTAGCAGTATGCTCTTTTGTTTGACCTGCCTACTCGTCCGCGAAGTTGGTGGAGGTCGCTTAGTCCGAAGTGTTGGGCGGAATGTATGATGATAGTATTTACATTTGGTATGTCCACACCTGCTTCGATGATAGAGGTACAGATAAGCACATCGTAGTCGTAGTTGATAAAGTCGTAGAGTATCTCTTCGACATCGGCAGGTGGCATCTGTCCGTGTGCAATGACCGTTCGCGCCTCAGGCACCATTTGGCGTATCTTGTTTTCTATCGTTGCAAGCGACTGAATACGGTTGCTAACGACATAGACTTGTCCGTTTCTATTGATTTCCAACCGTATAGCCTCTTTGAGTATGTCGGTATCGTCAGGTGTGAGCACTTCGGTCTGCACGGGGAAACGGTTGGGTGGGGGCGTTGTCATAACCGATAGGTCGCGTGCACCAAGCAGTGAGAATTGCAAGGTGCGGGGGATAGGCGTGGCAGTTAGTGTGAGAGTGTCAACATTGGTCTGCAGTTGGCGAAGTTTCTCTTTTGTAGCGACACCAAACTTCTGCTCCTCGTCGATTATGAGCAAGCCTAAGTCTTTGAATTGCACCTGTTTGCCTACAAGTTTGTGGGTTCCGATAAGTACATCAATACTGCCTTGTTTGAGTTTTTCAAGAATCTCTTTTGTTTCCTTTGCAGACTTGGCTCGTGTGAGATATTCAACTTTTATGGGGAAGTTCTTGAAGCGCTCTGTGAAAGTGTTGTAGTGTTGTAGTGCCAATACTGTTGTAGGTACAAGCACAGCCGTCTGTTTGTTGTCGGCAGCGGCTTTGAAGGCAGCACGCATAGCTATCTCTGTTTTTCCGAAACCTACATCGCCACATATAAGTCGGTCCATCGGCACGGGCGACTCCATGTCGTGTTTCGTGTCGAGAGTGGCTTTCTGCTGGTCGGGCGTGTCTTCGTACAGAAACGAGGCTTCCAGTTCGCGTTGCATATATGTGTCGGGCGAGTAGGCAAAACCTTTCTCTTGTCGACGCTCTGCATAGAGTTTGATAAGGTCGCGGGCTATGTCTTTGACTTTGTTTTTAGTGCGTTCTTTCATTCTCTCCCACGCACCTGAACCGAGTTTTGAAATGGTAGGTTCGGTCATGTCCTTGCCACGATATTTGGCAATACGATGAAGAGAATGAATACTAACGAAGAGAATGTCGTTGTCGCGATAAATAAGTTTTATCATCTCTTGCGGTCTGCCATTGACCTCAGTGTGTACAAGTCCGCCAAAACGCCCGACACCATGGTCGATATGAACGACATAATCGCCAATCTGCAAGGTGTTTAACTCTCTGAGTGTGAGCAATACTTTTCCTGCTTTGGCTTTGTTTTGTCGAGGTTCAACCTTGTGGTATCGTTCAAAGAGTTGGTGGTCGGTAAAGACTGCGAGTTTGAGGTCGCTGTCAACAAAACCTTCGTGAACGGTCTTGCTTATGAATTGGAAAGCGTTGGTAACATCGCCGTGTGAGCGTTCTGCTACGATAGTCTGCAAGCGGTCGCACTGCTTCTGTGAATCTGAGGCAAGATATAGTTTATAACCTTTCTCGCGAAAGTCTTTTATCGAATCAATAAGCAGGTCAAAATTCTTGTGGAACAGAGGCTGTGGGGTAGTGTGGAAGTCGAATTTTGTAAACGAAGGAAAAGAACAATGCTGCCCAAATTCTATGGTACAATAATTTAAATCAGTAAGTTGCAACAGTTGCAGGTTATGCGAAGCAAGAATGGTATCTTTTTGCAGATATGAGAAAAGTGTTGTTGTCTCTTTTTCACTGTTGGCAGCGGCTATTATATCTGCGCTATTGATTTTGTTTTCAGATAGTTGTGTTTCCAAATCAAACACACGGATACTGTCAATCTCGTCGCCGAAAAAGTCCAAGCGGAAGGGTTGCTCGTAACTATATGAAAAGACATCGAAGATACCGCCACGAACGGCATATTGCCCGGGTTCATAAACGAAATCAACCCGTGTAAAACCTAAGTCAAGCAGTTGTTGTTGCAGTTGTTGCTCGTTGATATTCTGACCTTTTTCAATATGTATGAGTTTCTGCTTGAAGTTGTCGGGCTGTGGCACTTCGTCCTGCAAGGCTTCGGGATATGTAAAAACAAGCAGTGGGTCAGTGTTTTGCGAGAGCCGGTTCAGTAGTTCCGTTCGTTGTATGAGATAACTCTCATCGTCGGTCTTGACTCGTTTGTGAAGGCGTGAGGTACTCGGAAAGGTCATGGCTTCCACTCCTGCTTCAACGGCATCGCGTGTGCGATAAAGAGCCGCATCGGCATCGTCCTCAACTATGAGCATGGTCTTTTTATGATATTGCAAAAGCAAGGCGTAAACGAATGTTTGCGCCGCACCAGAGATGCCACTGAGCAAGTAGTGTTGTCTGCGATTGTTGTTCAACTCACTTGCTAACGCCCTAAGGGTAGGGTTCTGGGCATATAATTGTAAGAAATCACTTAGTGTCATGCCTCTTCGTCGTCGGCATAATAGTTATGCTCTTTCTTTTTTCTACCGTAGCCGTAGCCATATCCGCCGTAGCCATATCCGCCATAGCCGTATCCGCCGTATCCATAGCCGTATCCATAGCCATATCCGTATCCGTAACCGTAGTTACCGCCATAGCCATAACCCTTGCCATAGCCATAACCGCGTCGCGAATGTGTAGGTATATCTGACAAAATGGCTTGCAGTTTATGCGGATAGTCTGCCGAGAGTTGTTCAATCACTTGTTTGCAGAAATGTTTGTTGGTCTTGTTGCAACGGATAACAAACAGAGTGAGGTCAGTCTGGTTGATTATAGCAGATGCGTCAGGTACTTGTCCGATAGGCGAAGAGTCAATAACGATATATTCATAGCGTTTTTTCATTTCAACGAGCAAGTCTTGCAACTTATCAGTACGCACCAGTTCGCCCGGGTTAGGGGGCACAGCACCGGCTTGAATAATATCAAAATCGTAGGGAGTATCTGTCTGAATGATATCGTCAAGTTCGCAGTCGCCTATAAGATAATTGGTTATACCTGCTGCTTTGTCCAGACCCAACACTTCGTGCATGTTAGGTTTGCGGATATCAAGGTCGATAAGCAGTGTTTTCTTACCCGTCATTGCGTACAGAGCCGCAATGTTGGCAGAAAGGAAGGTCTTACCATCGCCTGATTCGGTGGAAGTTACAAGCAGTGAGATGCCTGTTTTTCTTTGAACGATAAACTCAACCCTTGTACGGATACTTCTTAGCATCTCGGCGTATGAAGAACGCGGGTGGTCGCGTACCAGAACGGGGTTGGCTGATTTGGCATGTCTGACAGAACCGATAAGTGGCACAGCAGATATACGCTCTGCTTCTTTCGGTGTACGCACTTTGTTGTTGAGCAGTTCGGAGATAACGATGAAAGCGAAGGGAACGACAAAACCAATCATAAGATAGCGGTTGCGGGTTTTATTCTTGACGCTACCATTGGTGATGTACAGCGTTCTGGCTTTTTCCATAACCTCGTTGTCGGGCGTGTTGGACGCCTTTTGTATCTCTGTCTCAGCGCGTTTCTGCAAGAAGAAAGTGTAGTAGTTGTCGTCGATACGATAGTTACGCTCGATAGCCACCATCTGCAACTCTTTCTCCGGCAGGTGCTGAATACCTTTCTGTACTTCTACGAAGTTGGCTTCCATATCTGCCCGCTCAATGTCGAGTGTGGCGTGCATGGACTTAACCAATTCCAATATAGCCATTTTGACATTCTCGATGTCTTTGGTATATTTAGCGTAGTAGATATTCTTTTCGCTCAGTTCTCCGCGCTGGATATGCAGGTCGTTGAGTTGTTGTACGAGCGTTACGAGCATACCCTCGTTTATTCCCATCGTGGCAGGTGCAACGACAGTGCCGGAGTCCATGTTTGAGACGATGTAGTTCTCAAGATAGTTGAGGTATGTCTCGCGCAAGTTAAGCGAGCGTGTCTGCTGGTCGTATGCCGCCACTTGCGAGAGTAGCGTTCCGGCATAGGCGCTGACATCCACAAAACGGTTCTCCTGACGGAAGTTGGTCATTGCATTTTCAGATACGGAGAGTTGGTCTTGCAAGATTTCCAACTGCTGGTCAATAAACTGAATACTTCGCTCTGCCACTTTGTTCTTTTTCTCAAGGTTATCAATAAGATAGACTTTGCAGAGCATATCTATAAAATCTCGGTCGCGCGCAGGTGTGGCACTGACGAGTGCTATCTGAAGCACACTTGACGCATCGCCCATGAAATTCAGTTGCAGACGCGAGGAGAAGTCGGAGATCAACTCTTCACGACTGACGAAACGGAAGAGCACATGCCCGCTATTGACCATTCTTTCAGTTGGCCATATGGTGCCTTCAAAGTACTGACAACTAAGTGGTTGTCCGTATGCAGTAACGACTTCAAAGGGGTCGTTCTCAATGGTCGTGTGCAGGCGTAGTTCGCCATTGGGTTTGATGTTGAGTTCAAAAAGAATACCATAGGCGCTACCATTGACTTTGGTAGGTTCTACATATATAGGTGCATATTCGTAGATGTCTCTTGTGCGGAAATGTCCTTTTGTTATGTATTGCACACGCATGTGCTGAAGCGAGTCAACCACTCTGCCTATAAGGTCGTAACTGGAGAGCATGATAAGTTGGTTGTTCATGTTGCGGTAGCCCGGGGTAATACCGAAACCAGACATAAGCGATGAACTTGCAGAGCCTGAATAACCGCCCGTCTCGTTGATAAGTACCGTTCCGCGAGAGTACCAGTTCTCAATCCAAGAACGGTTCTTGTACATTGAGTAGCCAAAAGCGATGATAAGCGATATGACAAAAAGATACCAATAATGCAGAAAGAGCATCAACCATTCCATTATGTTGAAATTAGATTGCTCCTCTTTGAAGGCATTAGGGTCGTCGATATTCGGTTGTTGCACTTGCGGAGTCTCAGCCATAGTACTATTGATTTATGAGGGTGGTGTAGTTCAAAATAGATATAAACAGATTCACGGACGAGGTTATAAGTCCGAGGAAACCAGTGTAGGAGTCCACTTTGAAGAAACTGCCCTTTGAGCGTTCTACATAAATAAGGTCGTTAGGATAAATATAGTAGTATTCCGAACCGATGATAGAGTTTGTTCGGATGTCAAATTCAAGCACTATAGGTTCTTGATTATCAACAGGTCGTATGATACGCACTTTCTTTCTGTTGCCGCGAATATCAACATCGCCCGTCATAGCGAGTGCCTGAAAGATGGTCAGTTTGTCTTTATACACTTCGTATTGCCCTGCTCCTATGTCGCCCAAAACAGAGAAGGTCTTGTTGTTGAGAGCCAACCTCACTTCGGCATCGGGAATGACCACTCGCATACTGTCTTGAATGCGTTTCTGCGCCTCTTTAAGTGTCAGTCCAACAATAGGTAGGGGTTTAAGGAACGGTAAATCAACAGTGCCGTCGGCATGAATACGATAGCCCATAGTGTTCTGACCGCTACTGCTTCCTTGATTCTGATCCATTACCTTCGAGATGGTCTCGTCCATCGTAACAAGACGATATATGACTTCGTCGTTGCGGTGTAACCGATAGGGCTTATATTCCTGTGGTTCGTAGGTAGGCAAGCCTTTGCGTGTTTGCAGGAAACCTACTTCACGATGAGGATAACAACCAACCATAACAAGGCTGACTATCAGCAGAATACAATATGTCGTTATACGCCGTATCATTGTTGGGTATTATCAGTATTTTTATTCTTTTTATTTTTTACCGGTTGCACTATGAACCTATCCACAAGGGCATAGACGAACACACCGAACGATATGGTTGATGCCGTAATTGACAAAGCCCCGCTGACATGGCTAACGGCAGCCGATGCTCCTTTGACTTTCTGTACATAGATGACATCGTTAGGCTCAATGTAGTAGTATTCCGAATTGATGATGTCCTTGCTTCTGACATCGAAGGTCTTGACTATGGTTGAGTCGTCCACCTCACGGATGATATGTATGCGGTGTTTGTCGCTCAAATCGTCCAAGTCGCCGATTTTTGCTAAGGCTTCAAACACAGTCTCTTTCTCTTTTGTTATTTGGTATCTGCCCGCTTGCCTTACTCCGATAAGCGAGAAAAAGCGCATAACAACCTGAACATCAACCGATATGTTCGACGACGAGCCGTATTGCACAATCAGTTCCGACAGTTTCTCTTCGAGCATTGCTTTCACCTCACGCGTGGTCTTGCCTTCTACATTCAGCAAACCAACATGCGGATATTCGATGTTGCCATTGTCGTCAATCATATATGAATAGAGGTCTGCCGTAGCCCCGCCACCTCCGTTGGCAAAACGCTGACGCATATTGTTCTGGTTCATACCTCCGTTGAACATTGAGGTCATCTTCTCGTCAATGGAATAGACCTGAACATAGAGGCGGTCGCCTTTCTTGAGTTCGTATTCTTCAAAGGAAAGAGTGTCCACATACGCCGGAATATGCTTGTTTGGCTCCTGCATATAATTGACTTTACGGGAAGTAATGCACGAAGAGAGGCAGAAAGCCACTAACATTGCAAAAAGGTAGATATATCTCGTAAAGTGCATAAAAATTCGTTATTTTCTATAATTGCGTGGCAAATGTACAAAAAAATGTTGAAAAATGCAAATTTTTTACAAGATATTTTAATTATCTTGTTTTGTTAGAAGGTAATTAAAAAGGTGCATCGTACAGAAAATAACGATGCACCTTCCCATTATTTATTAACTTAAAAATGGTAGATTAGTACCATGTGTTGGTTTTGTAATTATAGATGACTGTTTTTACTGCATCTCCATAATCGTTTTCCACTTTGACCCCCATTTTAACCCATCCTTCGGAATCAGCCCACATGCCAAAAGCAAAAGTGTAGGATGTTTTTGAGGATGAAAATGTTTCAAGATCGGCGGCCTTACCGCTATCGGGATTGGTTACTCTAATGGTAACTGAAGTGGGTTTACCGCAACCCGTGGATGTGGAATATGTCCATTTAAGTGTTATGTCCGTTGAAGTGGCAGTACCTTTTACCGTTGGCGGACAGGGTGATACGGCATCCTTGTCGTAACTTGCCGAAGCATACGAACTCTTGTCGCTTTCTTTGCCGTTGCTGCCCACTGCCGTAACTTTATAGTAGTTGGTACCGTTCTTGGGATTTGAATCTGCATAGATATTCCAGTTGGCACTTGCAATTTTGCTATAAGTGCCGTTGGCTGATGTGGAGCGATAAACATTGTATGATTGCGCACCGCTTACTTCATTCCAACGAACAACAATTTCGGGAAGCATTGCAGTACCTTCGAAGTTTGCAGTAACTCCTGTAGGAGCATCAGGTTTTGTGTTATCATTGTTTCCGCCATTGTTTCCGCCATTATCATCGCCACCGTTATTTCCGCCGTTGTCGCCACCATTATTTCCACCTCCGTTGTTAAGATTCTCGACAGACAATGAAGAAGATGACGGATGATATGTGAATTTTACATAATCTCCGACTGAGAGATAGTATGCTCCGTCGATTTCTGTTTCAGGGAACCACATCGCACCTGCATCGCTTGGTTCGGTATTGATGTTTGCTCCTATACCTCCCCAATAACCACTATATGTATAAGTACTTCCGTTGCTATTCATACCTTGCCAACTCCAATCAGAATCCATACCGGAACCCCATGAGTGTTTGATATAGTAGGTATAGCTACTATTGTTTCCACCATTATCTCCGCCGTTGTTTCCGCCGTTGTTTCCACCATTATCTCCGCCATTGACATAATATGTTACAGAGCCTTTTGCCACAGCGTTGGTTATGAGTGATGACCAATTTATTCCATCCCAATCAAACCATTCATCGTCAGGATCATAGTTAAATTCGGTAATACCATAGATGGTAAAAACATGTTTGCCTTCGTCCAACTTTTCAAGATATATTTTGTTACCTTTTGTACAATCGGCTAATGTACCATTGTCGGTAATAACATAGGCATCAACACCGTTTATGAAAGACCAAGATATAATGACATTAGCACCTTGTTCGCTTACGGATATATCAGAAATAGTTTTTTGATAGCCGTTACTGTTGTCAATTTCTTTGTCTTTTTTCTTGCAGGAATAAAATATCAATCCCGTCAAGGCAACGAATAATAGGGAAATAATGAATTTACTTGATTTGAATGTTTTCATAGAATTTTTTTTTAGATATTTTTTCTACTCACTATCCGGCTTTTCGAAATACTCCGTCAGCACATCTTTTTAAGTGTGGCAGACAGCAGTCTGCATTGTGGTAGGCACATAAAGTCAGCGTGGTGCTGATTCGCTTTCGTAAGGGTCTTGAAGGATTCTGCACTACCTATATACACCAAACTACTATGAACAACGCCCACGCTTTACAGTGAGCATTTCGGCTTGTTCCTTGGTGTATATTTAGTCTTAAAAAGTGTGCAGTTTTTCAAGACCCAAGTATTCGAGCTAAAACGCTTTTATTTATGTCTATGCCTAACTTCTTTTTTTAACCCATAGGCAATTGATTTTTTATGTAATTACTATAAATTTGTGCAAATATACTAAAAAATTTTCTTTTTGCAAAATTTTTTATCTTGGTCGTCGTATCTCTGCCAACATTATGGCTGTGGCGGTTGCTACATTTAGTGATTCTGAAGTGGGTGTGTCTTTAGGGTATGAAGGTATGAGTGTGGGGTGGGTAATGAACCGGCGAATTTGCGGACTTATACCTTTGCCTTCGTTGCCCATGATAAGTATGCCTTTTTCGGGTAATGGACTGTCATAGAGGTTTTTGCCATCGAGCAGAGTGCCGTAAACGGGTAGTTTGAAAGTTTTTGAGGCGGTTAAAAATTCGTTTAAGTCGGTATAATAAATATCCACTCGACCTAAGGCTCCCATTGTGGCTTGCACTACTTTCGGGTTGTAGCAGTCGGCAGTGTCTTTAGAGCAAACGATACACCGAAACCCGAACCAGTCGGCGGTACGGATGATGGTGCCGAGATTGCCGGGGTCTTGCACTCCGTCAAGCACTAAAAGCCAATCGTTTGACCTAACCCCAACCCCTTCGCCAAGGGAAGGGACTTTATCTAACCATCTGACCCCGTTTTCTAAAGAAAGGGGCTTTTGCTCAAAGACGGCAAGTATGCCCTGCGGGGTTTTCATACTTGAGATCTGCGACATCTGCGTTTCGCTTGCCTCAAAATAGTCAAAATTTTTGAGTTGATAGTTGATATCTGTTTTCGGTGGCAAAAATGCCACCGGAGTGCACGATGTGGAAGGATGAATGGATTTTCGGCTTTCGGGTTGAGATTTGTGGCTTTTTGATTGAGAATTAAGGCTTTCGGATAGAGAATCCTCACCCTGACGAAGGTCAGGGTATAAAAAGGAACGAGATGCTGAAACATGTTGCTTCGCATCGTGGGGCCGTACAGCATGAGGAGCAAGATCCTGAAACAAGTTCAGGATGAGGGTAAATTGTGAATTGTAAATTGTGAATTGTGAATTGACAACGAGGCATTTGAGGCGAAAATAGGGTATTAAGTCGCCTACTAATTTCTCACCTTCTGCTACAAACACCTTTTCCGCATCTCTTTGTTTCTTTTGTTTGAGAGAGCGGAGCCATTTGACTTGATTATTTGACAATTTACAATTCACAATTCATGGAACAACGGTAGTGGAGACATGAGAGCATTTACTTCGCTTCTTACTTTGGCTAAATTATTCTCGTTTTCAGGGTCTAAGAGCACACGGTCAATAAGTTCCACTATCTGCGGAATCATATCTTCTTTTACACCTCGTGTGGTGATAGCCGGTGTACCGAATCGCAGACCTGATGTCTGGAAGGCAGAGCGTGTGTCGAACGGCACCATATTCTTGTTGGCTGTAATGTCGGCACTGACGAGGGCTTTTTCTGCCACTTTGCCTGTCAGGCAGGGGAACTTCTGACGAAGGTCAACGAGCATACAGTGGTTGTCGGTGCCACCTGAAATGACTTTATAACCTCTTTGAATAAGACATTCAGCCATCACAGCGGCGTTCTTTTTAACCTGCTCTTGATAGGTCTTGAACGAAGGCTTCAGTGCTTCACCGAATGCTACGGCTTTGGCGGCAATGACATGTTCAAGCGGACCGCCTTGAACGCCCGGGAAGACGGCTGAATCGAGCAGTTGCGACATCATTTTTATTTGTCCTTTAGGAGTCGTTTTGCCCCAAGGATTGGGGAAGTCTTTGCCCATGAGGATAACTCCTCCGCGTGGTCCGCGTAGGGTCTTATGGGTGGTTGAAGTTACGATATGTGCGTATTTGAGCGGGTTCTTTAAGAGTCCTGCTGCGATAAGTCCGGCGGGGTGCGCCATATCAACCATAAAGATAGCTCCAATCTCGTCTGCCACGCGGCGTATTCTCTCATAGTCCCACTCGCGCGAATAAGCCGAAGCGCCGGCAATGATAAGTTTGGGGCGCTCTGCGCGGGCAGTGCGTTCAAGTTCGTCGTAATCAACGAGTCCGTCCGTTTCTTTGACAGAGTAACTGAGCGCGTGAAACATCAATCCTGAGAAATTGACAGGCGAGCCGTGTGAGAGGTGTCCGCCGTGCGAGAGGTTCAGACCGAGGAACTTGTCGCCTGCCTGAAGACAAGCCATAAAGACAGCCATGTTGGCTTGTGCGCC
>JAFVAX010000036.1 GCA_017480285.1 Paludibacteraceae bacterium
CTTCAAGGGCTTTCTTGACATCCATCATACCTGCGCCTGTGATATCGCGCAGTTTTTTTATATCTGCTAATGTAACAGCCATTTTTAATTTTTTTTAGAATGTATTAGCCAATCTTGGCTAATACACTTTGGTTAATTTATTCAGCCTCTTCTTCTTTTTCAGGTGCGGCTTCTTCAGCATTTTCTTCTTGAGCCTTACCGCCTTTTCTTACTCTTTGGCGACGCTCGCGTTTTGGAGCATTCTCGCCTTCTTGCTGAGCCTTTGCAGCCTCTTCGTCAGCACGCTCTACTTTTCTCTCTTCGAGACCCTCACGGATAGCACCGCAAACAGCGTCAAGAATAAGTTCGATAGCCTTTGTAGCATCGTCGTTGGCAGGTATAACGAAATCAATATCGTTAGGATTGCTGTTGGTATCAACAATACCAAACACAGGGATACCAAGGCGTTGAGCCTCGCGAACAGCGATATTCTCACGCATCACATCCACTACAAACAATGCTGAAGGCAGACGGGTAAGGTCGGCAATAGAACCGAGGTTCTTCTCAAGTTTCTCACGCTGACGGGTGATTTGCAGACGCTCGCGTTTTGAGATGTTTGAGAAAGTGCCGTCGTTCATCATCTTGTCGATTTGCGACATTTTCTTCACAGCCTTACGGATGGTGGGGAAGTTGGTAAGCATACCACCTGCCCAACGCTCTGTGATATAAGGCATTCCGATTTCTTTTGCTCTTGAAGCGATAGCGTCTTGAGCCTGTTTTTTCGTACCTACAAACAAAATCTTACGACCTGATTTGGCAATGTTTTTCAATGCCTCTGCAGCCTCCTCGATTTTGAGTACGGTTTTGTTGAGGTCAATAATGTGAATACCGTTACGCTCCATAAAGATGTAAGGAGCCATAGCCGGATTCCATTTGCGCTTTAAGTGACCAAAATGCGCACCTGCTTGAAGCAGTTCATCAAAATTTGTTCTCATTGTAAATGAAAAAATTAAAAATAAATTATTTATGTTTATCCTTGTCTTCGCACCATGTCATTAACCTGCTTTTCTTTTACAAATGCTTTCTTTCAAAAGCCATATATATAATGTATAAGAGCGCAGGCAGGCGAACAAGACCTTCAGCAGATGCAAAGAATTATGCGGTAGTGGCAACCTAAGCCGCCAATCCGCATAATTTGGATTTTTTAACGCTTGCTGAATTGGAAATGCTTACGAGCCTTCGGCTGACCGGGTTTCTTACGCTCAACAACACGAGCATCACGGGTCATAAAGCCTTCTTGTTTAAGGGCTGTCTTATCTTCCGGATTGATTTTTACAAGCGCACGGGCGATAGCAAGACGAAGAGCCTCTGCCTGACCTTTGAAACCGCCACCGTCAAGATTAACCTTGATGTCGTATTTCTCGGCAACGCCTAATTTGTTCAATGGTTGTTTAACCACATATTGAAGGATTGTACTCGGGAAATAAACTTCCAAATCGCGACCGTTGATCACGATTTTGCCCTGACCTTCACTAACGAAAACGCGCGCTACTGCGGCTTTTCTTCTACCTAATGCATTTACTACTTCCATTGTACAAATTATTTAAGTGCGTTAATATCTATTGTTTCAGGTTGTTGTGCTTGTTTGTCATGTTCAGCACCGGCAAAAACATATAAGTTACATATAAGTTTGTCACCAAGACGGTTTTTAGGAAGCATGCCTTTAACCACCTTCTTGATAAGGCGGTCAGCACCTTTGTCCATCAAATCTTGCGGAGAGAACTGACACTGACCTCCGGGATAACCGGTGTAGCGCACATACTGACGATCACTCCATTTGTTGCCCGTCAGGACAACCTTTGACGCATTGATAACAACTACATTGTCACCACAATCTACATTGGGGGTGAAATTTGGTTTGTACTTGCCACGAAGAAGTTTGGCAATCTTTGAGCACATTCTGCCCAACACTTGACCTTCGGCATCAACGATGACCCACTTTTTTTGAGCAAGGGCCTGTTCTTTTGTTACCGAAACGGTCTTAAGACTAAGTGTATTCACTGTTAATTAAGTTTTTATGACCCGTCCGACAGACATCTCACTGCCCAGACGAGCGTTAATGAATAAATAAAAATTATATGCTTTTGACATTTTTTCTCAAAAAGCGTACAAAGTTACTAAAAATTATTTATTTATGCAAATTTTCCAAGAAAAAATCTTAAAAAAATCAATAAAATCGCACAAAATTTGCAGTTTTGAGTAAAAAGCGTTAAATTTGCAGTTTGAAAAAGCAGTTAAAAACAAAATTGAATATGACGATTGCTATTTTTGGTAATTGGTATAAGCGCACGACGCTTGAAGAGGTGGCTCATGTGCTTGATTTTATGGAACAAAGGGGTGTAAATGTGCTACTTGCACAAGAACTGCGCGACGAGATGAACCTGCGCGACAAGTATCAGCCCTTCAACATCGCACAACAGTACAAGCCCGACGAAATTGACTTTGCCCTGTCAATCGGAGGCGATGGTACCTTTCTCTATACCGCTTCGGTTGTTGGTGCCGCCAACATACCTATACTGGGTATCAACTGCGGAAGATTAGGCTTTTTAGCCGATGTGCAAACAAGCGAAGTGGACCTTATATGTGACCAACTCATCCGCAACGATTATACCATTGAGCAACGCACAATGCTCAAAGTAACAACATCTTACGGCGGACATATCGAAGTGCCGTATGCCCTCAACGAACTGGCTGTAATGAAGCAGGAACTGAGTTCAATGATAGCCATTGAAACAAGTCTGAACGGCGAATACATTCATACCTACAAAGCCGACGGACTGATTATCGCAACCCCCACAGGCTCAACAGCATACAACCTATCAGTAGGCGGTCCGCTGATGTTGCCGCAAACGAAAAGTCTTATCCTCTCCCCTATTGCCACACATAGTATGAATGTGCGTCCGCTTATTATTCCTGACAACTACACCATTGATTTGAAGATTCGTAGCCGTTCGCATAGTTATCTCGTTTCAATGGACGGCAGAAGTCAGATAACAAAAGAAGATGTTACACTGCATATCGAAAAAGCCGAACGAACAATCAAAGTCGTTCAACTCGGCGACAGAAACTTCATCTCCACACTCAAAGAAAAACTAATGTGGGGGAAATAATAAATTAGGAATGAGGAATGAGATCCTGAAACAAGTTCAGGACGAGGAAGTCCTCACCCTGACGAAGGTCAGGGTCTAAGATAATAATGAGATCCTGAAACAAGTTCAGGATGAGAAATGATTGTTAAAAAAAATATATAATGAAAAAAGTATTTATAGCGTTTTGCATAGCATTGTTTTCTTTTATCTGTGCAAATGCAGAAACACTTGATTATGGCAGACATAGTATCTCAATAGGTGCCGGACCGACAACCTTTGATGCACTCGTTCCGAAATACTTGGAAGCCATGACCAAGAAAAACGGCAACCTCTCGAGCGAAGGCTACAAGAAAGTGAAGAACAATATCTACGGCAGTTACTCCATTGCCTACCACTACGAGTTTCTCTATTGGCTTCATATCGGAGCAAAACTGAACTACCACGGCTACGGCTCTTCGTGGGGACACGAAGACGAAAACGGCTACATAACAGGCATCTACGATGTTCAACGGAAACATTTCATCACCCCGATGATAAGTTTTCAGTTCAACTATATCGACGCTGATATTCTCAGGCTTTATTCCGGCATTGACCTTGGCGCATCTGTCTTTATAATGAAAGAAAGTTTCTACGACGAGAAAAGTCAGGCCAAGATAACCTACGACGAACATGGCAACGAGACAACAACCTACAAAATGGGCGAGGTTGTCAGAACCAATACTGTCAAAACAGCCATTTTTGCGTTTAATGTAACTGCCATCGGCCTTACCGTTGGCAGACGAGTATATGGGTTTGCAGAGATAAATGTCGGTATGGACGCCATCTTCAAAGCCGGCTTCGGAGTACACTTCTAAATTAGTTAATAGTTAATAATTATTATTGCGTTGGAAATATAATTGTTTCAAACAGCATCAAACAATATGAATAAAAAGGATTTACGAATTGTATTTATGGGTACGCCTGAGTTTGCAGTAGCATCGCTTGATGCACTCGTCAGTGGCGGATACAACATTGTTGGTGTGGTATGTATGGCAGATGTGCCTGCCGGGCGCGGACACAAACTTCTGCAATGCCCCGTCAAGCAATACGCCATTGAACATAACCTTCCCGTTCTGCAGACAGAGAAACTCAAAGACCCTATTTTCATTGACAAATTAAAATCGCTGAACGCTGATTTGCAGATTGTTGTAGCCTTCCGTATGCTACCTGAGATTGTTTGGCAAATGCCTCGTTTCGGTACATTCAACCTTCACGGCTCACTTCTGCCACAATATCGCGGTGCGGCACCAATAAACTGGGCAATCATCAATGGCGACAAACAAACAGGCTGCACAACATTCTTCCTCAAACACGAGATTGACACCGGCGATATGATACTGAGTCGCTGTATCGACATAGGCGACGACGAGACCTTCGGCTCTGTATATGAGCGTCTTATGGTGCTTGGGGCGAAGATGGTAACTGACACAGTAGATAAGATCCTTCAAGGCGATATGTCCGCTACACCGCAACCGCAGATTCCTGAAAACGAGTTGCGCCCTGCACCCAAACTGACAAAAGAAAATACAGAAATCAACTTCAACCAAACAGCCTCTGCCGTACATAACTTCGTTCGCGGACTTAGTCCGCACCCCACGGCTTGGACCTGCTTTGAAATCAACGACATACAGCAAATAGTAAAAGTTTTTGCCGTCAAACCCGTTATATCTGACCTTTATAAGGGCGAGCCATGCGGTAGCGTACATATAGAAAAGAAATTCATACGTATCACGACCACCGATGGATATATTGAACTGCTTGATATTCAACTGCCTAACAAAAAACGTATGCTTATCAGCGATGCTCTTAACGGATTGATTAGGAATTAGAAATGAGGAATGAGAAATGAAAAATGCGAAAGCCTTTATTTTTCATATTATTACTCGTATTCGCAGTAGTTTTGTTTTGCATTGACATACTATTTAGCGGCGATGCACTCGGTTTAAGAGGTATATTAGACTCTACAACAACCGAGCATTTGCTGTTTATGCAACTACGTCTTCCTCGTGCCATAACAGCCCTATTGGCGGGAATGGCACTATCCGTTTCAGGCTTACAGATGCAAACCTTGTTTCAAAACCCTCTTGCCGGACCTTATGTGCTTGGTATAAGTTCCGGAGCCTCGTTTGGCGTGGCAATGCTTATGGTTTGCAGCACCCTTATAGGAGTGCATATAAGTGCGGCAACGACTTGTCTGACAGCCTTTTTAGGGGCTTTGGCAGTTATGATTTTAGTGCTAACGATAGCCAAAAAAATAAAAGAGAGCGTTACACTACTTATTGTCGGTATGATGATAAGCAGTATTGTGAGTTCGCTTGTCAATCTGCTGCAGTACTTCACCAATCCCGATGATGTGCGTATGTTCCTTGTATGGACTATGGGTAGTCTTTCAACCGTAGGCTGGCGCGAACTCAGTATTCTCGCCCCGACAATCATTATAGGTATCTTCTTTTCAGTACTTATGCTCAAACCGCTTAACGGTATGTTGCTTGGCACGGAAGGTGCAGTAGCCTTGGGCATAGATATCCGTAAAGTGAGGTTCATAGTTATCCTTGCAACCTGCCTTCTTGCGGGTGGCATAACTGCGTTCTGCGGACCGATAGCCTTCGTTGGTATAGCCGTGCCACATATAGCAAGAGGACTGCTCCAGACAAGTGACCATAAACAACTTTTACCTGCCACAATGCTTATCGGATGTTGCCTTATGCTCTTGTGCGACACACTTGCCAATATGTTTGAGTATAGCTTACCTATTAGTACATTAACCGCACTTTTTGGTGCTCCGATAGTAATTTTCGTGCTAATTTCTCAAAAAAATCACAATTGAATAACAAAATCACAATTATTTGTCGCAAAATAACAACTATTCTTAGAAATAATTTATTATCTTTGCAAAAAATTTGAGAGCGACAAATAGTGATGCAAAATCTCAGGAAAATAACAAGCTGTGTTTTGTGGATAGTTGTACTGTTTTTGACTATTCCACAACAAGTTTTTTGTGCAGACAACGGCTGCGATAGTACGACATACTACTTATCTTTGTACGACAAGACACCTTTAAGCGAAAAATACACGGTTGCCAACAAGTTTCTCTCAATGCTCGATCGCGAGCAGATAACCGACACGCTCTACGAGTACAGCAACATTTCCAATGTCGATTCAATTACGATGTTCGTGTATTACTGGGCTGCAGAGTATTATTTTGCTACCGAGCAATACGAGCAGTCAATCAGTAGTATTCAACGCTCTATTCCTTATATGGAGAGGTTGGGCGATTCCGTAGCCGTTTCTGATGTACATCATCTGCAAGGCATCAATTATATCCGTTTGTCAGACTTTGAACAGGCGGCAAATGCTTTCCATCGCTCTTACGAGATTGACAAGACTCTTGGCGATCCGTCGCGCCTTAGTTCTACACTTAACAGTCTGGCATCGAACTACTATGCTGCCCGTCAGCCCGAACTTGCAGAGAAATACATACTTGAAGCCATTGCAATCAACAGCACTATTGACGAGCCAAAACGGATGTCTGTTCTTTTAGGTACGGCATCCGAGATATCTCACGCACTCAAGAAAGAGCAACAGGCTCTGCATTTTGCCCAATCGGGCTATGACATTGAAGTCCGTCTTGGCAGAAAGCAACAACAAGGCAAGCGTCTGTCGCAGATGGCTGTGGCGTATCTCGGACTTCAAGAAAACCAAAAGGCACAAGAATGTCTGCAAAAAAGTATAGTACTGCTTGAAGAGACAAATAGCATACACTCGGTAGGCATTTGTGAGAACCAGTTAGGCTACATCGCGCTTAACGACAAGCAATACGACGAAGCAAGCAAACATTATCTTCGTGCTGCTGAGATATTCCGTAATCAGAAAGATTTGTACAACGAGGCTATTGCCCGACAAGGGCTGTCGCAATCGCTCAAAGAGAATAACCCTGCAGAAGCCATACGGCAGTCGGAAATATATCAAAGTTTGAAAGATTCAATCTACAAACAGCAGACAGCCAAGACGCTGAGTATTTACAATGCCCAATATGGCAACGAGCAACTACAGAGCGAACTGGAGGCTATGAGAAAGAAAGAAAAACGCCATAAAATAATGGCTATATCAGTATCTGTTTCAGTTTTCGTATTGGTAATAGTCGTTGGTGTTGCAGCATATATCTTATATAAGAAAAAGCAGCGTCAGAAAGAGGCAGAGATTAAGGAACTGCAAACACAAAATCAGCAACTGATTGATTGGTACAAGAATGCAGTTGTGAATACTAATGCACTGAACAACGAGATTTCAGAGCAAAACAGAGCATTTTTGAATGAGACATCAAACATTATCAACGAACTGCTTGAGAAGGGTGCAAATGTTGATATAACAACCATTTCAACCCGACTCCGTATGACGCCAACACAACTTCGTTTGAAACTAATGGAAGTGTTAGGCACTACCCCGCGAAGTTATATCTTGAGACTTCGTCTGGAAAAAGCAAGATATTTGATGGAAACCAATCCGACAATGACCATTGCCGATATTGCAATAAAATGCGGTTATGAAGAAACGAGCAATTTCATACACGCCTTTAAGCGTCAGTTTGGGGTCAACCCAAGCACCTACCGCAAAACCATTTCAAGAGAGAATTGAGGAATTAGGAGTGAGAAATTAGGAATTAGAAATTAGGAATTAGAAATTAGGAATTAGAAAAAGCCGATTTATCTTGATTATACTTTAAGGGAAAACCATTTAACTAACCTTGGGAAAAAGTATATCAACAAGATAAATCGACTTGCTTTATGTGCTTTGCCAAGCAACGAAAAGCAAAGAAATGCAACAAAAAAGCATCGAAAACCAACAAAAACCGACGAAAAACAAAAACCAACAAAAACCAACGATATTCGAAATCTACAACCCTAACTGAGTTGAAAGAAAATCCAAATAAGCCATTCTCACTGACAATGCAAGTCCCACTGCACAAAGCAATGAAATAAGAGTTATGAGAACAGCCAAAATGTGATACGGCATCATCACTGCCTTCCGGGAATAACCTATAAGAGACAAATTATCAATCTGTTGCTTATTCTTTTCAATAAGTAGCGAGAACGAAAGGAGAAGCACATAAAAGGCTAAAACACATATCGTTATGCCCACAACGGCAACTACCACGAAAAGCAGTCGTACAACCTGCATTGCCTTACTTGCATTCAAATTGCCGGCATCAACATCTAACTGATGCTCAGTCATATACTGACTTATTCGCACATCTGTTGGGTCGTTGACCTGTAAGATAAGCCGCGAAGGTTTGATGTCGGTATTATCTGACAATAAGCCGTTCGACCACTTGATAAAACTTTCAGGCACAAGTATGGTATTCAGGCGTGAAGAGAAGCCTACTATTCTGCCTTTCTTTCTAATAGTCAGTCCGTTGCCGGAAAGAACAAGTTCAAAACGTACTTTTTTTATCATCTCTTCTGACAGAAGTGGCAAATCGGCAGAAGCGGCAAAACCGAAGTTATACAGGCTTAAATAATCTTTCGGAATAACGATTGGCACTATATCTTCTTTAGCATCGAAATGCCAATTATCCGATTGTATATCAACAAATTGTTCAGGCACTGATTCCAAGAACAAGTCAGTTGAGAGATAGACATCCAAGCGCGGCACACTTATTTGTCCCGTAACACTGTATTTGGCGGCGGTAAACTCACCCAAGGCAACAACAAAAGGTTGTCCGAGCAAATCGGCTTTTTCTTTTTCAGTGAAATAAGGTTTTCCCGCCAGCAGACTGCCCAACGATGAAACAGGTTTATTCACAAAGACATAGTCGGGCTTTATCAAGCCCGAATCGGCCGACAGCAAGCGTGATAAGTCTCTGTACAGGAAAATACCTACAAGCACAATAGTGAGTCCTAAGCAATTGGCCAAGCAAAAACCGACAATACGGCTTTTGTTCAGGTTTTGTTTTAGTATTTTCCACAAAAGTCTGTTCATCTCTACAAAGAAAAAATCTTATCGTAGTCATACGGCAGGTTGTTGCCGATTGAAGTGGCAATAATACCAAACTGCCTATCTTGTTGCTCCTCTTTTAAGATTTGAGCCATCAGTCCGGCATTAGCAGCATCAAGATGGCTTACGGGTTCGTCCAAGAGCAAAAAGTCGCAGGGCTGACACAGGGCACGAATGAATGCCACCTTCTGCTGTTGCCCCAACGAGAGGCGGTTAACGGTAGTATTCATCTTGTCGGCAATACATAACCTCTTAAACATTGCTTCAATTGCGGTTTGAGTCTTGAAGTGTGTAAGTTGATTTTTCAGTTCCACATTTTCTATTGCCGTCAATGTCGGAAACAGTCGCAAGTCTTGAAAGAGAAAAGCAATACCCTTCTGCCACAAAGAAGTCATATCTTCTTGATGCAGAGGGTATTGCAAAGTCCGACTTGTGTTAGCAGCGTCAAGCGAAAGATGTATCTCACCCGTATAGTCTTGTCTTATTCCATAGATAAAACTCAACAGCGATGTTTTTCCGCTACCCGAAACGGCATCAATAAGGTATGACTTGCCTTTTTCAAATCGCACTTCCCTACCCCACATCTCACTCTCATTAAGTGGTTGAAAAGAAGCAGGTTGAAGTCGATTGAGTATGATGCCGAGTACCATTAACGCAAGTAGGAAAGTCCTTTTTCAACTATAACATCCAGCGAGTTCTTTTTATCGTTTTGAAGTGCAACCTCTACCAAACACTCGTCTGCTTTGTCAGATTTTACTTCGGCATATTTGAGCAGACGCAGCCAGTCAAACACTTGCTCTTCAGAGCGGCTCAGTCCATAAGGACTGTCATTTATTTCTTCAGCGTATGCCAAATCTGTCAGATATTCAGCATTCAGATATACATACATGTTCTGACCTTGTGCTTTATCAGTATTCTTAAATGATTTTTGAGCAGGCTCAAAAGTATAGTTCTTATCAGAACTGATAACTGTCAGTTCGCTGTTGCCCTCAAATGCAACAGCAGAGTTCAACTGATCGGCAAGTCCGGGTTGAATGGCATTAAGAGTATTCAGCATTTCAGCCTTAGCGACAGGCAAACCGCACATAACTTTGAAGTCGTTTTCGTTAAGCGACCGGGCCGACACTGCCATAACAGCAGTACCGATAAGTTGATTTATGAAATTTTCTATTGTAGAAACAACATCGGCAGACAGCCCATACATCCCTGCCATTGATTGTATTGTTTCTTTCACATAGTTCCAATAAGCCACACCGTCAATTCCGCAGGCTACTAAACCAAGCAAATTGTTTTCGCTCACATACTGCATTGATTTGCTGTCAATTGCTTTTGAAGGATTGTTTTTAGAAAATTCGGTTATCTCGCCTGAGACTAATGCTTTGGATTTAACTAATCCTTTTTCAAATTGCATATTTAGAAGCAATGTTGAAGCAAAGGCAGCATCCAAAAGTCTTGCAGATTGCGGAAGAGAGATGTCGTTAGAGCGCAACGCTTTTTCAATCTCGCCACGCAAACGGTTTTTGATATCTTGAGGCAACACTTGAAGATTGGCAAACACGGTAAGGTCGCCGACATTACTTTTGAAGACCTTGCCGTTGTCGGTTGCAAAGAAACTACTGCTCTTGTCTTGTTCAAGCAGTTCCTTGTAGGCAGTTCTGTTGCCGGAATTACCAATAAGCAAAGTTGTTTTTGAAACAGCACCTACAAGTGAGCCTTCAAGGTATATCCAATTCAGTCCTTCACTTTCTACAACTTCACATTCATCTCCATCGATAAATGCTTCTTTAACTTTTTTCAAATCTCTGACAGCAAACAAAAGAAACGCCTGCGGGTCGTCTAACTGAGGCAACATAAAGCAATAAGCAGGATTCAGGAAATCAATGCCGAAAGCAAGCGGATCGCTAATAATCTCACTAATATCGTCCTTTTCCTCTTCGGTTTCAAACAGTGGCATAAGTGCCTGTTTGATAGCATCTTTCTTTTCGTTAAGTCCTGCCTTGTAAGCAACATTGGCAAGATTTACTTCAGCAACTAAAAGCGAATTGCTTGGGATGGCATTTTTATATTCTTTCTTGCACGAACAAAGAATAAGGGCAAAAGCCACAACTACCCACAAAAAGACATTTCTTTTCATAATGGTTGGTTATTTATGGTTATTTAATTTTGTCGATGTTTTTTTATACCGCCACCACTCCTGCTATATGCGGGTGCGGGTCGTAGTCGGTCAAAGTGAAATCTTCGTATTGGAAGTCGAAAATATCCTTCACATCGGGGTTAAGCAGCATCTTAGGCAATTGTCGCGGTTCGCGCGTTAGTTGCAGTTTGACTTGCTCTAAATGGTTTAGATATATATGCGCATCGCCCATCGTATGGATAAAATCGCCTTCCTGAAGTCCTGTTACCTGCGCCATCATTTTCAAAAGAAGTGCATAGGAGGCAATGTTGAACGGCACTCCGAGGAAGATGTCGGCACTGCGTTGATAGAGTTGCAGACTCAGTTTGCCGTCCGCCACATAGAACTGAAAGAAGGCATGACAAGGCGGTAGAGCCATCTTGTCTATCTGAGCCACATTCCACGCACTGACAATCATACGGCGGGAGTCGGGGTTATGCTTAATGGTGTCAACCACCTGTTTTATCTGGTCGATAGCCGTGCCGTCGTAGTCTTGCCACGCCCGCCATTGCTTGCCATAGACGGGACCAAGTTCGCCGTTCTCGTCAGCCCACTCGTTCCATATACGGACACCGTGATCTGTCAAGTAGCGTATGTTGGTAGAGCCTTGCAAGAACCACAAAAGTTCGTAAATAATACTTTTCAGATGCAGTTTTTTTGTAGTGAGCAAAGGAAAACCATCTGCCATACGAAAGCGCATCTGATGCCCGAAAACCGATATTGTACCGGTGCCTGTACGGTCGTGCTTCACTCTACCTTCCGACAGCACCCGCCGGCATAAATCTAAATACTGACGCATTAGTTAATAATTTATAATTAATATCTCATATTCTTTCTCCGAATATCTTGCTACCTATTCTTACTTGCGTGCTACCTTCCTCAATGGCAATCAGGTAGTCATCGCTCATTCCCATAGAGAGCACCAATGCCTTTGAGCCATCTGTTTGAGCAACATCGCCAGACTGAAAACAAGTCTCAAAAATCTTTTTAAGGCGACTAAACTCTTGCCTTATCTGCTTTTCATCGTCGGTATTGCTTGCCATACCCATAAGCCCCATAACCTTTATGTTGGGCATGCGCAAAGCCTCACCCAAAAGCGATGGCAAATCCTGCTCACTCAGACCTGTTTTAGTCGTTTCCTGACCGATATGCACTTCTATCAGAATGTCCTGTACAATGTTTTTTTTCTTAGCCACCCTGTTTATCTGCTCTAACAGATGCAGAGAATCAACGCTGTCTATTTCAGCCACATTACCCACAACTTGCCGCACCTTGTTGGTTTGCAGATGTCCGATAAAATGCCATTTGATGTCGGGCATAGTGAGCCTTTTTTGCTTTTCAGTCAGCTCTTGAACACGGCTTTCGCCGAACACCCGCTAGCCACAGTCATAGGCTTCCTGTATCGCTTCTGCGGGGTGGAACTTACTGACACACACAAGAGTAACCCCCTGTGGGATAGTTTGGCGAATAAGACTAAGGTTTTCTTTTATACTGCTCATTGTGCTAAACGGAGTACATCCATTATTTTGCTTTCTTGCAACTGCTTGATGCTACACTCAACAGTTGCGTCTTTCTCGAGTATGCCACTGAGTTTCTTGTAAGCCTCTTCCATACTTGCTTCCTGCACAAGCCAACTCATAACCGACAGTTTCTCTTTTCCGCTTGCCTCATCGTAAGTTTTCATTTCCACTTTGGCTATGTACCAGTAATGCCCTTGCGGATTGGGAACGATCTCTGCATATTTGACTTTTCGTATGGCTGCCATGTTTATCTCTTCGCCCATAAAAGCCAATTTTGCAGCCACTTCAAGCGTCATCTTTTCGGCTTCACCGAAACTGACAGCCTCTACCAAATACAATTCGTTCATCGGGACAAGTTTCCCGTCATCTTGTTGGCGTTTATAGCGCACCTTACATTCAAAAAGTTCCATATTTTTACTGTAAATTAGATTTATTTCTATTATTGTGTAAAGATACAATAATTTTCTTAAATTCACAAAACTTTTTCATTTTTTTAGTTTTTATGTCAAAAAGTTGGAAAATCGCAAAAAAATTCGTACTTTTGCATAGTAATTAAATTTATTTAGAAACATCATGGATAATATAGATGAATTGGATCGTGCAATCTTGCGCGAGTTGATGCAAGATGCACGCAAGCCTTATAAGGAAGTAGCCGAAGCGTGTGGTGTGAGCCGTGCTGCCATTCACCAGCGTGTTAAGCGAATGCAGGAAATAGGTGCTATTTATGGTTCGCGGTTTGACATCAACCCGCAACAGTTAGGTTATCAGTTATGTGTGTTTGTCGGGATAACGCTTGAGAAAGGCAGTATGTACGACCAAGTGGTAGCAGCCCTTGAGCATATACCGGAAGTTACAGAGAGTTATTTCACACTTGGTGCATACTCAATGCTTATCAAACTGCATGCTCGCGACGACAAACATTTGCTTTTTCTTATCAACAAGAAAATTCAAAGTCTGCCCGGAGTGGCTAACACAGAGACCCTTACAGCCCTCGACCAGCGCATCCGTCGCGACATCCCGATTGAATAATTCAAAAACAGAAATAGTAAAAAAGGTACAATCCCATAGAGACTGTGCCTTGTTTTTATTAAGACATACATTATCTGAACATCCAAGCAAAGGTGAGGACCATGGCATGCCCTGTATCTTTGAGCAAGAAAGCATCCTGCTGTATAGGATAGGCATAAAGGTCTGCCTTCATAAGCGTGCATTGGTATGCCACTTCCAATAGCCACGAGTTAGCACGGAAACCAAGTCCACCACTTATGTTCTGCTTGTATTTCAACTTCACATTTTCAGTATCCGTACGCGAGAAGTCCTGCGGTTCGTAGTTCTGCTGATTATTGTTGAATGGTGAACAGATAGCATAACCGGCACGCACAAACCACTGACGATTGAACACCAACTCAGCACCGGCTTTCAATGTATGCAGTCTGTACTGAGGCGCAAAATGCTGGAAATCATATTCTAACGACAACATACCATATTGCTTGAATTGAAAGGCTGTACCGACAATAGTCCGAAGCGGGTTGGTAAATTTGCGACGACGGTAGTCATCGTTGGCAGTAACGGTTATTTGCGGATTGACAGCATCGGAATAAAGTCTTGAATAAGTATTCACTTTCAGATTATACCAAGTAGGTGTTTGCAGGGCAAGTCCCAAACGCCACCAGTCAAAAGGTTTGAGTATGGCTCCGAGGTTGGCATTGAAACCCACTCCGTGCATATCAACCGATGTCTCCAAGCCATAACCTTTTCCATTTGAAAAAGCCTCGTCATAATAGGTGTTCTTGCTATAATCAAGCACACGCAAGTTAAGCGACAGACCTACATACCACTTATGATTGACATTCATACCCCAACCTAAGGTATATTCGTCGAGATAGCCTCTCTCTTTCACTTCTATCATGGCATTAACCGACTCGCCGTTTTCTAAAATACTCCGATAGTCGGCATTTGACGAAACGGTATCCACAGGGTCGATAAGATAGCCTTCGTATCCGAACTTCCCTATCCAAGCGGCATGGTTCGACCAACCGTGTTCTTGAAGTGCGCCTAAAGTGATGCCGGAGATACTTTGTGCCATATAGTCGGTTTGCGAAGTCGGGACATTGCTATTCTCAAGCGAATACCGACGATAGAAGTTATTAAGCCTCTGATATTGAATCATAAAAGAGTTGCTCACCACTTTTGACTCAAGGTTTTTGCTCTGATGGTTAAACAGATATGCCGCATTCGTTGCACCTAACCGTGTATCTCCGCCTTTCGTTTGCCAATTGAGCGACACTGTTATCTCGTCGTGAAGGAAGACGCCAAGTGCGGCGGCATTATCGCGAACGGCAGACACATCGCCTCCCACTGCCGCCATAGCACCGCTAAGCGCAGTATAACGGGCTGTTCCAAGCAAATCCTGTTCGGCAAGTATCTGACGGTCGTTGTCCTGACCATACAAAACATTCACACTACAGGCAAGGCATAAGAGCGAAAAGATAAATACTCGTTTCATAAAGCATCGGAATTTATTTGGGTAGTATCTTGTGCAACAGAGTCAACAGACTGAAAGATAAACTCTTTCATATTTCTGTCGTACTTAGGTTGAAGGTTGTCGGCATCTTTCAACATCTGTTCAAACGAGACCTCAGGTTGATAATAAGTGTCGTCAACATAAACATCTGCACTGACATAACCTACATTGGCGAGTTGAATACTTAGAAAAAGCACAACGAGCAACACTGCCAATCGTTGAACAAAACTATTTAACATCTTCATTTTCATAATTTACAGCAAATATCATTGTTGGATACATTCCATTATTAGGCATATATTTCCCGAATTGTTGCACCAACCGGAAACGCTCGGGATACTTCACTATTGCTGGATAAAGTGTCCTATAAGCGTGTTGGAACCACCAGTCAATAATAATGAAATCGGGCTTACGCTCGTCAATAAGTGCGATTATCTCCTCTTCGGTTGCATATTTTGGAAATCCGCAACAGTGGTGATACGAAGAATACATATAGAACACCTCAGGTTTGCGACACATTGTAAGGCTGCCTATATCCTGTTTGCCGATCCATTTTGAGGCGGCGAGATACTGCGTCATAGGCGGATTATTGGTTCGCTCCCAATAGCGTATCTTAGCCATCTGCCGATACTGCACTTGATCTTTCTTGTAACGCTGAACTGTTACTATGGTGAAAAACAAAAGTGCTGTCAAACAACATATAAATGCCACTTTATCACTTCGTTTGGCAATCCACATGAGCAACCACACTACACCTGCAAGCAGACTAAAAATCAAGAGCGGAACGAGTGCCACGAAATAACGGATGCCGGCGTACTGTTCGGGCCATACCATCAAGACGCAGTATGTTGCACCCACATAGAGCAACATTATGAGTCCGCCACGAGGTAGCGACAGGATGCCTATCAGGCACAGTATCATTAAAACACAACCTAACATCCACCGTCCGGCAGTAGCCTCACGCTGCTGTTCCAAGTTACCGAGCAGTGCTTTGGGCACATAATTTACAGTATAGTCTTGCAGGTTGTTTTGTATTCTGTCGGTCCAGTCGACAAAGGTGGTCATCTCGCCCCCGCCGGGCTTCATCTTGAAATCGCCTTTATAGTCGCTTTTGTAGTTTGGATTGGCTTTAATGTTGCGCGCCTGCCAAGCGTAGTGCGTTACGAGAAATCCGCAAAGATAAACCGCCAAAAGCAAAGCATAGACAATTGTGCCTTGCCAACTGCTGTTTTTTCTGCGCAACTTACAGACAATCATTTCAATAGTCCTATAACAAGCCCAAATGATAACCGCCAAAATAATGGAAGTACCCATTGTACGCACAAAATATACATACACGAGCAGAGCAAGTAAACAAACAGATTTACAGATAAATATGCTGAGAGTTTTCTTATCTTGAAGCAGGTCATCATTATTCTTGATTGTATCGTCAAGCGAGACAACAAGTGTCAGCATTGAAAAAGTAACTGCCATATACAGCATCTCCGACATCATTATAGTAGCCCAACGTAGCAGTTCGGCATGAAAACAACACATCAGACCGACAGCAAATGAAACAGCAAAAGGCAGATACGCTGTCCATTCGCGTTTGTTGTTGTCATTTTTCACTTTTACAATCTTTTTGAGCCACCAAGTGCCGGCGAAAGTCAGAAGCAGAATACTCAGACAGAGCAACACGCCATTGGCAATTTTCATAGCCGTAACGCTCTCAAAACCAAGTTTTCTCAAACAAGCCATAAAGAGAGGATAGCCCGGTGGGAAGTGCATGTGCGGTTTGAGTTGCAGTCCGTATTGGTCGGTAAAACCCAAGCCTTGTTCGAGCGACTGTGAGAGCATAAAATAGGTCATATTATCGCCGTTCAGGTCAAGTTTGGGGTCGAAGACTGCTTTATAATTCGTTATAAAAGCAGTAACTATCACAACCGCCAATAAGACATACAGAAATATATCAATGCGTTTTGTCTTCATCATTATAATTTTGATTGGTTAGTAAATCGGTATCTTAATAATGTCCAGATGGCTTCGAGTCCATCGGTCCATTTAATTTTTTTTCCTTCGTCGATTGAGCGCGGGTAGTAGTGTATCGGCACTTCTTGTATCTCATACCCCAAGCGTGCCACTTTGGCTGTCAGTTCGGGGCAGAACTCAAAACCTGTACATTGGAGTGTCATCCGCTCTATAACCTCACGCGTAAACATCTTATAGCAGGTAGGCTCGTCGGTAAGGTGCAGACCAAAAAGAATGTTTGCTGTTATCGACACCAGTCTGCCACCGAGATAAAAGGTTTTATACGAGTGTTTATTTTTATGGTTTAGGAATCTTGAGCCATAAACGACTTTATATTCGCCCGACAAGATATAAGGCAACATCACATTGAAATCTTGCGGGTCGTACTCTAAATCAGCGTCTTGCACCACCATTATATCGCCCGAAGCCTCCTCTATGGCTCGTCTTATGGCAAGTCCTTTGCCTCCGTTCTTGCTTTGCTTTACATAAACAAGTCGCACATCCTTATTGCCGGCTTGAAACTGTTTCACTTTTTCTTCGGTTGAGTCGGTCGAACAGTCGTTGACGACAACCAACTCTGTCGTAACGGTTTTACACTCGCGTGCAAACTCTGCCACTTTCTGCAATAAGAAGCTAATAGTAGCCTCCTCGTTGTATGCCGGTATGAGAACGGATAAAAGCATGGTTAGTTATATAGTTATTCTGCGCAAATTTAAGAAAATATATGGTATTTTGCAAATTTTTTGCTTAATTGAATTTCTTTTGTATGAAAGTGCGTCGGGCAACAAAGTTCCATAAAGCCACAAGAGCACTTGCAACAATCTTGCTCAACAGATAATGCAGGCTTACGACATCTGTAAAGAGCCACATCAGCAGTTCGGTTAGTCCCAAACCAATAAGCCCGATAAGAATAAAAACAGAAAGCACAAGCATAGGTTTGTCTTTCCGGCTTCGGTTGAAGACCCAACTGATACTGAGCAAGTAGTTCACAACCGCACTCAGCAAAAAGGCTATGGCGGCCGAAATGAGATAATGCAGTGAGCAATACTCTGTTAAGACATAAAGAGAAACGAAATCAACCAAAAAAGCAATAGAACCTGTAACCCCATAGCGCAGGAACTGCACTATGGGGTGGTTGGTTTTTTTATAGAGTATAGTATCTACAAAAGCACCCATATATCTATGGATACTGTTCATATATTAAAATACTCCACCTATAAAAGCACTTGTAAAAGCAAGTATAAGTGCCAAGATGAAGGCATTTTTGAAGCCGTCAACTTTGAACGAGTCCATAAACTTGTCGGCAAGCAAGATAAGTCCGGCGTTGATACACATATTTACAACGAAAGTTATAAGACCTGTACTCATACGGGGCAGACCGATAAGTTCGAAAAGCCAACTTGCACAGAAGTTGAGCAAAGCAAGCATAAGTCCTACACAGATGGCAGAGCCATAACCGTTGACCTGAACACCTTTCATCCATTTAGCGGCAAGAAAGATAACCAATGCTGTAATAAGCAGGTTAATAACAAATCCTAAAAGAATCATAATTATTATTTTTAAGTTGTTTGAAATTGTTTGAAATTGTTTGAAAAGGGAATGTGAAACCTAATTTCTCATTCCTCATTATTCCTCATTCCTCACTATCTGAATTCCGAGTTCGTCGAATTGCACTTGGTCGATTATGCCGGGTGCTCCGAGCATAACATCCCTACCCTGATTATTCTTCGGGAAAGCGATGCAGTCGCGTATGCTGTCAAGTCCGGCAAAGAGTGAAACGAAACGGTCGAGTCCGTATGCCAAGCCTCCGTGAGGCGGTGCTCCATACTTAAAGGCGTTCATAAGGAAGCCGAATTTCGTCTGTGCTTGCTCAGGCGTAAAGCCCAAAATCTCAAACACTTTCTCCTGCAGTTTGGCATCGTGGATACGGATACTACCACCACCGACTTCCACTCCATTGATAACCATATCGTAAGCATTGGCACGCACTGCAGCGGGGTCGGTGTCAAGAAGCGGTATGTCCTCCGGTTTAGGCGAAGTAAAGGGATGGTGCATAGCCATGAGGCGTTGCTCTTCGTCCGACCACTCGTACATCGGGAAGTCGATAACCCACAAGCAAGCGAACTTGTTCTTGTCGCGCAGTCCGAGTTGGCTACCCATCTCAAGTCGTAACTCGCAGAGTTGCTTACGGGTACGCATAGCGTCGTCGCCACTCAAGATAAGAATGAGGTCGCCTGCTTCGGCTTGCATTGCCTTTTTCATTTCTTGCAACACCTCTTGCGAGTAGAACTTATCAACGCTTGATTTGACCGTTCCGTCCTGCTCAACACGGGCATATACAAGTCCTTTGGCACCAATTTGCGGACGCTTTACAAACTCTGTCAAAGCGTCAATCTGCTTACGGGTGTAATGTGCGGCACCTTTACAGCAGATACCACCTATGTATGCGGCATTGTCAAAGACGCTGAAAACGTGTCCTTTAAGCACATCCATCAGTTCTACAAAACGCATCTCAAAACGCAAATCAGGTTTGTCGGAGCCGTAATACTTCATAGCATCAGCCCAAGTCATACGAGGCAACTGAGGGATATCAAGACCTTTGAGGGTCTTAAAAAGATGGCGGGTCATACCTTCAAACATCTGAAGTATATCTTCTTGCTCAACAAACGACATCTCACAGTCTATCTGCGTAAATTCCGGCTGGCGGTCAGCACGCAGGTCCTCATCGCGGAAACATTTGACAATCTGGAAATAACGGTCGAAACCGCTTACCATGAGCAGTTGTTTGAGTGTCTGGGGCGATTGCGGAAGGGCGTAGAACTGACCTTTGTTCATACGGCTTGGTACAACAAAGTCGCGCGCACCTTCGGGAGTTGAATTTACCAAGACAGGCGTTTCCACCTCAAGGAAACCATGCTCGTCAAGATAACGGCGAACCTCAAAAGCGAACTTATGCCTGAGTTCAAGGTTACGGCGAACGCATTGACGACGAAGGTCAAGATAGCGATATTTCATACGAAGGTCGTCGCCACCGTCAGACTCATCCTCTATCGTAAAAGGTGGTGTGAGAGCGGGATTAAGCACATTGAGTTTATCAACCATGATCTCAATATCGCCCGTAGGCATTTGCGGGTTTTTGGCATAACGCTCTGACACCTTGCCCGTTACCTGAAGCACATACTCGCGACCGAGACGATTGGCCTCTGCGAAGATGTCGGCATTATCTTGCTGATTGAAAGCAAGTTGAGTCAGACCATAGCGGTCGCGCAGGTCAATGAAAGTCATACCTCCCATTTTGCGAATACGCTGTACCCAACCGGCAAGTGTAACCGTTTTTCCTGCATCGGAGAGACGCAACTCTCCACAAGTTACTGTTCTGTACATATTTATAATTATTTTCTGATTTTCTTAATAAGGTTGGTCAGCACTTCGCCCGGACCAAACTCCTGAAACTCCTCAATTCCGTCCGCCAACATATTCTTAACCGATTGTGTCCAGCGAACCGGCGAAGTGAGTTGCGCAATAAGATTTTGCTTTATCGCCGTAGCATCGGTTTGAGGTAAAGCATTGACATTTTGATAGATAGGGCATTTAGGAGCAGAAAAAGGCGTTGCTTCGATAGCCTTTTTCAGTTCTTCAGCCGCAGGTTGCATAAGCGGTGAGTGGAAAGCCCCCGATACATTGAGTTTGATAGCGCGTTTAGCACCTCTTTCGGTAAGTAGCGCACAAGCCTTGTCAACACCTTCAACGGTACCTGAAATGACTACTTGCCCGGGGCAGTTGAAGTTGGCTGCCACAACAATTTCGTCGGTTATTTCCCGACACCCTTGCTCCACTTCCTCGTCCGCAATACCGATGATGGCAGCCATAGTTGAAGGGCGAAGTTGGCAGGCTTTCTGCATAGCCTCCGCACGGGCAGAAACAAGACGAAGGGCATCTTCAAACTGCAATGCTCCTGCAAAAACAAGAGCCGAAAATTCGCCAAGACTATGTCCTGCCACTGCATCAGGCTCACATTCTGCTTTGATAGTTGCCTCGATGACAGAGTGCAGAAAAACAGCGGGTTGCGTTACGCGAGTCTGTTTCAGTTCCTCGTCTGTTCCGTGAAACATTATGTCTGTTATACGAAATCCTAATACTTCATTTGCACGCTCAAACATCTGTCGTGCTTTTTCGTTGTTCTCATACAGATCCAAGCCCATGCCCACAAACTGAGCACCCTGACCTGGAAAAACAAATGCTTTTTTCATTATTTTAACTATATTTTTACAAAATCTGACAAAATTACAATAAAATTCACTATTTTCCAAATTTTAATCGTCTTTGAGTGAAATATGTTTACTTTCCTGCCATATCTGCTCCATTTCGTCGAGTGTCATATCTTGCAGATTTCTGCCCTGACTTTTCACTTTCTGCTCAAGATAAGTAAATCGACGGATAAACTTCTTGTTGGTGCGGTCTAAGGCTGTATCGGGGTTTATCTTATACAGTCTTGCGGCATTGATAAGGCTGAACATAACATCGCCAAACTCCTGTTCGGCTTTGTCGGCATCCATATTCCCCACTTCCGCTTCAAACTCTGCAATTTCTTCCTTCACCTTGTCCCAAACTTGCTCGCGCTCATCCCAATCAAAACCGGCATTGCGAGCCTTGTCTTGAATGCGATAGGCTTTGATAACCGACGGTAGAGCCTTAGGTATGCCCGACAAGATGGTTTTATTGCCGTCTTTCTCTTTTTGCTTTATCTGTTCCCAAGTCTGAAGCACATCATTCTCGTCGTTAACTTTCTGTGTACCATAGATATGCGGGTGGCGGAAAATAAGTTTTTCAGTGAGTTTTTCAGCCACTGTGCCGATATCGAAATCGCCTGTTTCCGAGCCCATCTTTGCATAGAAAATAACATGCAACAAAACATCGCCGAGTTCTTTTTGTATCTCGTGCATATCGTGTTTCTCAATGCTGTCGCTGAGTTCATACACTTCTTCTATAGTGTTAGTACGCAGCGAATCGAATGTTTGTTTTCTGTCCCAAGGACATTTTTCACGCAGTTCGTCCATAACCGTCAGAAGCTGGTCAAGAGCCTTTAATTGTTCTTCTCGTGTCATCATAAAGATATGATTTAATAATTCAAAGATTCAAAAATTCAAAGATTTAAAGATTCAAAGATGCTGAAACAAGTTCAGCATGAGGATATCAAATATCATATATCAAACCCACTTGTCCGGTCTCGTTCATTTGAGCGTATGTGAAGAGTTTGAAATAGTCGCCAAGTATTATCACTTCGGCACCGGTTTTCAGTTGCAGTTCCAAATCAATGTGTCTGTGTCCGAAAATATAAAAATCGTGGTGGTCGTTTTTTTCCATTTCTTTAGCGAAAAGCACTAACTCTTCACGATTTTCACCCTTGTAAGGCATACTGCCGTCCATTTCCTTAAGCCTGCTATGTTTAGCCCAAGTATATCCCAACTTATCACCCAAGCAAGGCGGGACAAAACGAAAAAGGAACTGAGCCACAGGGTTATGAAAAAATCGCCGTAAAGCAAGAAACTTCTTGTCGGTACTGCCTAAACCGTCGCCATGAGCAAGGAAACAGCGTTTGCCACCTACCATCAAGGTTTCTTCTTTATGGTGAACAACAACGCCCGTTTCACGAGCAAGTTTGCCAAAAGTCCAAATATCGTGGTTACCCACAAAGAAATGAACCTTTATTCCTTTGTCAGTCAGCGATTTGAGAGCAGCAAAAACATTCGGAAAAGGACTTTTGAAACGGAAGAAATACTCATAATAATAGTCGAACACATCGCCGAGAAGATAAATCTCGGTTGCGTCCCGACCGAGTTTTTCCAACAGACGGATAAACCTCCGCTCGTGAGCCGAAGCATCGGGAAAAGCCAACGAACCGAGATGAATATCGCTTAAAAAATATATCATTAACCACTGATTTTACAAAAGTCAGTACAAAAATACAATAAATTTGTATTTTTCGCAAAAAAAATGTAAATTTGTAAGATTTTAATAACAAAAAGTCAAATAATTCAATCTTTATATAATGGATACAAAATACAATCCTCAATCAATCGAAGCCAAGTGGTATGAGTATTGGCAAGAACATCGTCTTTTTCATTCTGAACCTGACAGTAGAGAACCCTATACAATAGTTATTCCCCCTCCAAATGTAACGGGTGTGCTTCACATGGGGCACATGCTTAATAATACTATACAAGATATCCTTGTGCGCCGCGCGCGTCAGCAAGGTAAGAATGCCTGCTGGGTACCGGGTACTGACCACGCCAGTATCGCCACCGAAGCCAAAGTAGTAAAGAAACTTGCAGCAGAAGGCATACGCAAACGCGACCTTACACGAGAGCAATTCCTAACTCACGCTTGGGACTGGACCCGTGAGCACGGAGGCATCATCCTTCAGCAACTGCGCAAACTCGGAGCATCGTGCGATTGGGATCGTACGGCTTTCACTATGGACGAGAAACGCTCCGAAAGCGTTATCCGTGTGTTTGTTGACCTCTACAACAAAGGTTATATCTATCGCGGACTTCGTATGGTCAATTGGGACCCCAAAGCACTCACGGCATTATCTACTGAAGAGGTTATCTACAAAGAAGAACATTCCAAACTCTATTACCTCAAATATCGTGTTGCCGACCTTCAGACACTTGAGAACGAAGAACAACTTAAAGCAGAGGGCAATCTTATTCACAAAGACGAGAAAGGCTATTATGCCGTTGTAGCGACCACCCGTCCTGAGACCATTATGGGTGATACTGCAATGTGTATCAATCCAAAAGACCCTAAGAACCAATGGCTTAAAGGGCATAAGGTTGTGGTTCCGCTTGTAGGCCGAGTCATACCCATAATAGAAGACCGCTATGTGGACATCGAGTTCGGAACAGGCTGCTTGAAAGTAACACCGGCTCACGACACTAACGACAACATGCTCGGTAAGACGCATAACCTTGAGACGATCGACATCTTCAACCCCGATGGCACAATAAGCACACAATCACCGCTTTATGTAGGTATGGACCGCTTTGATTGCCGCCGACAGATTGCCATTGACCTAAGCGAGGCAGGACTCATGGAGAAAGTGGAAGACTATGTGAATAAGGTTGGTTATTCAGAGCGCAACCCTGATACAGCCATTGAACCGCGCCTGTCAATGCAATGGTTCCTCTCAATGAAACATTTTGCAGAGATAGCCTTGCCACCTGTTTTGAACGGTGAGATGCAGTTCTATCCGCAGAAATATGTAAACACTTACCGCGCTTGGCTTGAGAACATACAAGACTGGTGTATCTCCCGCCAACTATGGTGGGGACACCGTATTCCTGCATATTATATTGAGCAAGAAACAAAGAGCAAAGAACAAGGAGCAATGAGCGATGACCGCTACGCTGAGGATGTCTTCGTTGTTGCAGAGACAAAAGAAAAAGCACTCAAGTTGGCAAAGCAAAAAACAGGTAACGAGGCACTCACACTTGACAACCTCAGGCAAGACGAAGACGCACTCGACACTTGGTTCTCATCGTGGCTTTGGCCTCTGTCGCTCTTTGACGGAATCAACAGCCCTAACAATAAGGAGATTAACTACTACTACCCCACTTCCGTACTCGTTACCGGACCGGACATCATATTCTTCTGGGTTGCCCGAATGATAATGGCAGGACTCGAGTACAAAGGCAAGATACCTTTCCGTGATGTTTATTTCACGGGTATTGTGCGCGATAAGTTAGGCAGAAAAATGTCTAAATCGCTTGGCAACTCGCCCGACCCGCTTGAACTTATCGACAAATACGGTGCCGACGGTGTCCGCATGGGTATGCTTCTCTCCGCTCCTGCCGGCAACGACATACTCTTCGACGACTCACTCTGTGAACAGGGGCGCAACTTCTGCAACAAGATTTGGAACGCCTTCCGCCTTGTTAAGGGCTGGGAGGTAGAAGAAAGTAATCAGCCGGAATGTCATCAGCCAATATTGGCTGATGGTCATGCTGATTGCCGCGCTAACAACCGCCTTGCCATCACTTGGTTTGCAGCCAGACTTGAACAGGCCACCCGGGAACTTGACGACCTATTTGGCAAATATCGCCTCTCAGAAGCCCTAATGCTTGTATATAAACTGTTCTGGGATGAGTTCTCTGCTTGGTATCTTGAGATGATCAAACCCGAATACGGCAAACCTATCGACCGACAGACCTACGACGCAACCATCGGTTTCTTTGACTCACTCCTCAGACTGCTACATCCGTTTATGCCGTTTATAACTGAAGAGTTGTGGCAGAACCTTGCAGAAAGAAAAGACGGCGAGAGTATCATGTATGCCCCTCTTAATAAATACGAAAAAGCAGACGCTCAACTTATTCACCGTATTGAACACTTGAAACAAGTTGTGGCAGGTGTTCGCAACATCCGCGCCCAACGTAACATAGCACAGAAAGAGACGCTTGAACTTATCGTCTTAAACAGCGAACAACTGAACACAGAAGAAAGCCAACTGCTTAATAAACTCTGCCATCTGTCTGCTGTTCGTCAAGCCGTTGAAAAACCTAACGGAGCCGTCAGTTTCATTGTTGAAACGACTGAATATGCAGTGCCGCTTGAGCAGTTTATCGACAAAGACGCTGAACGACAGAAACTTCAGGCAGACCTTGAGTATCAGCAGAAGTTCCTGCAAGGTGTGCGTGCAAAACTGTCAAATCAGAAGTTCGTGGAGCATGCCAAACCCGAAGTTGTTGCACTCGAACGCAAAAAGGAGCAAGATGCCCTTACCAGAATTGCTACTATTGAAGAGAGTTTGAAACAGTTGTAAAATATTGAGTTAATAATATACAGAAAAAATGCAAACAAAAATAGTAAATAACATCATCTCAGCAGTTAAAAGCCTTTATGGAGCGGAGATTGACGCATCGGTTATACAAATTCAAAAAACTAAAAAAGAGTTCGAAGGACACTTAACGGCAGTACTTTTTCCGATAGTAAAAATCGCCCGTAAAGCACCTGCACAAGTGTGCGCCGAAATAGGCGAATACCTAACTAAAGAAATGCCCGAAATAGCACGCTACAACGCCGTCGGTGGCTATCTCAACCTCGTTATCGGCAACCGATATTGGCTCAGCAAACTTGACGAGATAACAGCCAACCCTAATTTCGGCATCAAACAACCAACAGATAACTCACCGCTTATGATGGTGGAGTATTCCTCGCCCAACACCAACAAACCCTTGCATCTCGGACATGTGCGCAACAACCTGTTAGGCTGGTCGATAGCACAGATACAAGAAGCCAACGGCTGGCGCGTGGTGAAGACCAACATAGTCAACGACCGTGGCATACATATCTGCAAATCAATGCTCGCTTGGCAGAAATGGGGCAACGGTGCAACACCTGAGAGTACCGGCAAAAAAGGCGACCACCTCATTGGCGACTACTATGTGCTTTTCGACAAACATTACCGCGCGCAGATAAAAAACCTTATGACGCAAGGTATGGACGAAGAAACAGCCAAAAAAGAAGCACCGCTCATCAAAGAAGCACAAGAGATGCTACTCAAATGGGAACAAGGCGACAAAGACATACGAATACTTTGGGAAACGATGAACTCATGGGTTTATCAAGGTTTCGACGAGACTTACAAACAGATGGGTGTCAGTTTCGACAAGATATACTACGAGTCGCAAACCTACAAAGAAGGTAAGAAAGAAGTAGAACGCGGACTTCAAGAAGGACTTTTCTATCGCCGTGAGGACGGCAGCGTCTGGGCAGACCTGACAAAAGACGGACTTGATGAGAAACTGCTACTTCGTAAAGACGGCACTTCGGTCTATATGACCCAAGACATCGGTACAGCCAAACTGCGCTTTGAGGACTACCCTATTGACCGTATGGTATATGTTGTAGGCAACGAACAAGAATACCATTTCAAAGTGCTGTCCATCTTGCTCGACCGACTCGGCTTCCGCTTTGGCAAAGACCTTGTACATTTCTCCTACGGAATGGTTGAACTGCCTAACGGCAAGATGAAGTCGCGCGAGGGCACAGTAGTGGATGCTGACGATTTGATGGCAGAGATGATTAGCGAAGCCCGTAATTTGAGCGAAGACAAAGCCCTTCGCATTGAAGGGATGTCCGAAAAAGAACAAAACGAGATTGCACGGGTTGTCGGATTAGGTGCGCTGAAGTATTTTATCTTGAAGGTTGATCCAAGGAAAAACATGCTCTTCAACCCCGAAGAGTCAATCGACTTCAACGGCAACACAGGTCCGTTTATTCAGTACTGTTACGCCCGTATAAAATCGGTTTTGCGAAAAGCCGGTCCAACTTCCAACAGCGAAAGCGGTCCAACTTCCAACAGTGAAAGCGGTCTTCAAAGAGAAGTGGCTCTTATTCAACAACTATTGGCATTTGAAGATGCTGTTCGGCAAGCAGGTCAGGATTTCTCACCTGCCGTCATTGCTAACTATGCATACGAACTTGCAAAGCAATATAATCAGTTCTACCACGACTGCTCAATACTTGGCGAACAAGACAGCAACATCCGCAACCTAAGACTTGAATTGTCAGCCGCAGTAGCACAGGTTATAAAAACCGCACTCCGACTGCTCGGAATTGAGACTGTTGAGAGAATGTAATTTTAGCCGAGCATTATTCAAAAGGCGGGCATTGTTCAGAAGGCGGCAATGGCATTGCCGCAAATCATAACAAAGTTGCTCCACAACGAGCAATAGCAATATGTATCAATGGAAAACATACAATAATCGCTGGAAAGGTGAGGGCATATATCACCTCACCTTTGTTCTGCGTGAGCGACTACCTATCTTAGGTACTTTACTCGGTGATATTCAATCGGCATCAGTAGAGCCTTCACCCATTGGCAGGCTCATACTTGATGATATACATAATATCGAAAATCGTCACACCGGTGTGCAGGTATATTGCAGCATGATTATGCCTGACCATCTGCACTTGCTACTGTACATAAAACGTGAAATCGGTAAAAGTGTTAAAGAGTTAGCACGAGGAATGCGACAAGGTTGGAAACAATTAGCCCTTGAAGCAGATTTTGCCCCGCCTTTTATTCGCCCATTGTATCACAAAGGGCAGTTAAATGCAATGTTTCAATACATCCGCTGTAATCCCCGCCGTGCAATGTTGCGCAGGCAGAACCCCGATCTTTTTCGCTTGCGCCGTGAACTGCAAGTAGAAGGACTGACCTTCACTGCCTTGGGCAATCTCTTCCTGCTTGACTACCCTGAGCGACAGGCTATTGTTTGTTCTCGTAGTGCACCTAAGGAAAAAATAGCCTCACAACAGGCTTCGACTTTGCAAGCAGCACAGGAAGGTAAGGTCAGTTATAGCGGTGCTGTCAGCGCTGGGGAGAAGCAGATTGTGCGGGCTATCCGTGAGGCGGGCTTGCCGGTAGTAGTTGTCTTGAACGATGGGTTCCCTCCCACAGGTTCCGAACACGAGCGATATTACAAACCCGGAGGCGTCTATTTCGAAGCTTGTGCCGCAGGGCGACTTCTGCTATTAGAGCCTACAGCAACGACTATGACAAGCGAGCGGGTCGTTACACAGACAGAGCAAGCACTGCGTAATAAGGCTGAAGCCAAACATCAAGACTATGTTCCCCTGCCACATACATCAAAAAGATGGAGAATGATGGCAAACAACTGCATAGCGGAAATTTTAGCAGACATTGAAAGATAAGAGGGCATTGTTCAGAATGTGGCAATGGCATTGCCACAAATCATGACAATGAATATTGCGACAATTCTGCTTTAGGGAAATAGTGGTGTAGGATTTGGCGGTAGTCAAAACCACGCTCAGCCATCACGGCAGCACCTATCTGACAAAGCCCTACTCCATGCCCCCAACCTCTGCCTTTTAAGACAAACAATTTTTCTTTTGACATATCTTTTTCCACAACCGATGACGGGTACGCACGCGTATCAAGTGCGACTTTTTCCGCAACCGAGGACGGCTCGGTATCACTATTGGCAGAATACTGAATACAGACCTCAAAATCTGAACTGTAAAGACAAGTATCTGCCAACCAATAACGTATTTCCAATTCTTTGCCTACAACGAGCGTCTTTTTTGTACCAACGATTTTGAGTTTGGAAATTCGCCCTGACAAGCCTCTTTCTATGGGTTCAAGAGCGAGGATGGCACCAAAATCAATTCCGCTTTTACGCTTTATAAGTTCGCTCAACTCGCTTTGAGAATACCTTACCTGCCAACGATAATAAGACCCCGTATCAAGCACGGAATGAGGATTATGCACGCAGTGAGGATTAGAGGTCTTGCCCTTCAAATCAAAATCGTTAAGCACCCGTCTTAAAACAACACTTGTAGCCTCACCGCAATAAGGGCAATCAACTGACTGAAGATAAGGCACTTCCGTGTCCGCCCAAACATACTGAAACGCCTCTGTCTTTCCTCCACAGCATTTATGATAGCGCGTATCACACACCTCACCCTCATACATAAGCACCTCAGTTTCAGTCTCTTGTATGGCTTTCTCTACATTTGGGTTCAACTGTCGGGTTATTCCCAAATATCGCTGGCAGTGGTCGTCAGCACAGACATCAAACAGTAGGTGGGCATCCCGCTCATACCATTTTATAAAGGAGGTTGGAGGTTGGACCGTTGCACTGTCAGAGGTTGGAGGTTGTGAATTGCGAATTGTAAATTGTGAATTGTGAATTGTAAATTGTGAATTGCGAATTGTGAATTGTGAATTGTGAAGAAGCCAACTGCGTGAGATGACGGAATGCGCCTTCAACAGTTCGAAAGGGCAATCGGCGTTCATCTCGCTTGAGATAACGCTTTTAAGGTATTCCTCAACTGGCAGAATGTTAATAGCCACAATACCTTCTGCATCAACCAAGAACTGCAGATCACCGGAAAAAGATTCGGTCTCCGTCAAACCGAAATGAAACTTCTTGGCAAAGTCAACATCGTATAGGGTAAAACTCTCCAAATCGGTAAAGGTCAGCGAATTATGCAAAGTACCATTATATAGTATCTTGCCTTCTTGCAACTCTACCGTTTGGTCAGTCGTCTGTCCGTTTTTTTGCAGGGCGAACCGCCACTGTCGCTTGGTCATTATGCCAACGCGGACAGTTCTTTTTGCCGTGCCTTGAGTTCCCATGTGCGCAAACGGTCTTTATAGAGATTATTACGGTTGGTGGCATCGATATCGATATTAGCATCTGAGTTATCGTCCCAACGGCGGCAGTTATAAAGCACATTATAAATCCTGCCGATACGATAATGACGACTCACACGCAACCCAACTGCATAGTCCTCACCATATTTGGTTGTAGGGAAATTCAGTTGCCTGAGTAGTGGTGTGAAGAACCCTCGCGGTGCTCCCAAACCATTGATACGCAGGGCATTATTGCGTCCGTTCTCTTCGGTCCATTCGCGATGGTCGATTATTCCGGGGGGCAATTCGTTCAAGTTAAAATCGGTTATGCGGTAAGTGCCCACAACCATAGCACATTGCTCACGATAGAAGGCATCAACGAATTGTTGGACTGTATTTTCGTCGTAGTACATATCGTCGGAATCTAATTGCAAAGCAAAGCGTCCGCATTGTGGGTGATGAAGTGCAGCATTCCAGTTGCCGCCTATGGCATGCCAAGTCTTGTCTTGAGCGATATATACAAGTTTCTCGTCTGTAAGGAACGATTTTATAACATCCACAGTGCCATCGGTTGAGTTATCGTCAACCACTATAACATTATATTCAAACGAAGTTTTTTGATTAAGAGCAGAGCGGATGGCATCGGCTATCGTCTTAACGCGGTTTTTACAAGGTATTATGACAGAGGCTTCAAACGGAAAATCACCTTGTGTCAAATCAAGATTTTTGTACCTCCCGGCAGGCAAGTATGCACCGATGCGTTTAAGGTGCTCAGTACAAGCCTTTTCCATCTCAATCTGCACCTCGCGGTTTTTCGGATTGACATAGTCGAACTGCTTCTCACCTGACCTGCGAAGGTCGTTTTCTACATCGTAGTACAAGAACTCGTTGATATGCACAAACTCTCCCTGTTCGCTCAACCTTAATCTCAAATCGTATAATCCAGCAAAAGCGTATGTATCAGACATTTGTGCTACCGCTTGCCGGACACACTCAGTGCGAAGCAACCATACCGAGCCGAAATTGAAATCGTCGCGAAGCGAGCCTTGCTGGTAGTCGATAACGGGTGCTGGAACGATATTGCCTTCTTTTTGCAAGAAATGGTCGGAGTATGTCATAACAGAGCCTGTATCTTCCATTATCTGCACCATACGATTGGTGGCATAATATACGAAACGGATATTGTTCGGTTTCTGAATAAGCATCAGGTATGGTGTTTGGCAGTCAACCAAAAGACGCTTTAGTGTGTCGGTCTGACAAAGATTATCGCTTACGAAACATACTTTCGTAATCAAATCAAGCGATAGCAGATATTCTTGAAACTCTGCATTTTGCTGTTCTGAAACAAAGGGACTTATTACTGTAATCATATTTATTTGATATTTGATATCCTCATCCTGAACTTGTTTCAGGATCTTATTCCTCATCCTGAACTTGTTTTAGGATCTTATTCATTATTCTTTAGACCCTGACCTTCGTCAGGGTGAGGAAAATACTGTTTAATCTAACATCACAAAACCTGCCCAATAAGCCGGTTCTTCAAACTCCTCTCTGACTGAGTTTTGTGCCTGTCGGAAGGCTTCTCTTTTTTCAAGACGCAAGGTTATCCAATTCCTATAGAACTCTGTCATCAGTTTCTGTGTTGCCATATCGTTTACAGGCCATAGGCTCATCACTATTGTTTCCGCTCCTGCCTGCTTGAAGGCTCGTTGAAGTCCGAACACCCCTTCGCCGGTTATCTCGCCCTTGCCCGTTTCACAAGCCGACAGTACCACCAATTCGGCATCCCGCAAATCAAGCAGAGATATCTCTTTGGCAGTCAGGATACCGTCTTCCTCACTATCGTTCTGACTACCAGTTTCGCCTGATAATGAGTTGTTTGCACCTGCAAACAGAAGTCCGCAACGAGTAAGCGGATCGATTGTTGCCTTAGAAAGTGATTCATCATTTTCATTGACCAACCGCTCGGAGAAAAGGTTGCTTGATTGAGCCGTTGAGTCTGACCAGAAAAAGCCGTGAGTAGCAATATGCAGGATGTTCCGATGCTTACCACTCAGCGCTTTGAACGACTCTTCTGTTGCATCTCTCGAACTGTAAGACTCAACCTGCAGACTATCTTTTTCGAGCATTGAGCCTATCAGGTCTGTTTCTATTTTTGTGCCTTTAAGATAACCCACTTGATTTCTATTTGCCGACTTTTCCGAACTAATACCATACTCAATACCACCATATAGCGTAGCTGATGTGGTGTTATTTGTGTTTGCGTCGGTTCTGCCAAGAGTAATAATCTCTCGTGTCGAAGATACTCTTATGAGGTTAAACATATCAGCCATAGTATGACTTTCATCGTATGGCAAAGCCTCAACCGACATGCAATGCAGAAGTCCTGCCGGTGCAAAAAATACGGTCTCGCCAGGTTTAATATGCGGCAGTATCTTGCCCCAGATTTTTTCTTTCAGCACAAGTCCGCTCAGGTCTGCATCATAGGTATTGTTGGTTTTCATGACCCCGCTGACAACAGGATGCACAAGCGGCTTGACCTCTTTTTCCTCAAACAGCGGAATGAGCAAAGGCTGTTTGCTGTTATGTTTCAAAAGAAGGGCGCAATACATAAGGCTGTTCTCTCCAACGGGTGCTGTCATAAACTCTATCGCCGTCTGTTTCTTTCTCAGATACGAGCGCACTGTGTCCCAACTTATGCTCCACAGATTATTGTTCTCACGAAAAGCCACACTCTGTTCAGTTAGTTGTTTCTCAAGTTGTTCGGCTTGCCCAACATACTGCTTGAGGTATTCGGAGCGAGGTTCCGTCTCTTGCATCTTGACTATCAACTCCTTGAGTTTTGTCAGTTTATCATAGCGGTTAATAAGCAGAGTGTCCCCACTTTCCATTATTGAACGGCTGACCATTTTAGTAGAGTTGAGCAACAAGCCTTTGCGGAACAGTTCGTTATCGTAGGCAAAAGCGGTAATACCTTTGAGTTTCTTATGTGTAATGAAAGCGAAAGCCGTATAGCAAGTACCAAAACTATATTCTTGCGATTTCCAGAGCGACTGCCGCTGTCTTTCCGACATATAATCGACCGACTCAATATATCTCTCTTTGGCTAAACGACCCGCTTCTTGATAGCATTCATACGCTTTGGTATCGTCTTTCAAATGAAAATAAATAAGCCCCAAATGGTCTAACATAGGAGCATAGAACGGATGCTTCGGACTGAAGATGTCAAGCGTTATCTTGTTGGCTTGAAGTTGCACCTTTTCCGCCTCTTTGAATTTTCTGTTTGATATATATGCAGCCGCAAGATTATGAAGGCAGGAAGCATATTCTATTCGGCCCTCGCCATAACACTTTCTCTCTATTTCGGTTGCGTGCAAATATGTCTTTTCAGCCTCCTCAATGCGCCCCTCGTTTTGATAGACAGTGGCAAGGTTTAAAAGACTTGTGGCATACAAGTGCGAGTCTTTGCCCAAAATCTTCTCAGTTATGCTCAACGACTCTTCAAAACACTTTTTTGCCTTCGCATATTCTTTTTTATTAGCATATAAAAGTCCTAAATTATTGACTGTCATACTAACTTCAGTATGCTCATTTCCATATATTTGTCGTTGAATATCAAGTGCTTGCTTGCTGTATTTGATAGCCTCATCATAATCGCCTTGTTTGTTATAGACCATACTTATATTGTTCAGCACAATAGCATATTTAGGGTGTTTGTCGCCCAAGAGTTGATAGTCAGCATCTTTGGCTTTGAGCAGATACTTCTCTGCATTTCGATAGTCGCCTTCCTTCTGATACAAATATCCGAGATTATTGAACGAAGTGCTACAGTCGGGGTGCAACTCACCATAAACATTTTTGCGTATTGCCAACGCCTCAAGATACATCTTTTCTGCACTTGCATAATCGCCATTTTCATAATAAATCGAACCTAAGTTATCAAGTGCATTGGCATAGTTCGGGTGATTTTCGCCTAACGACAGTCGTTCAGCCTCAAGCGCTTTCTCAAAATAACTTTCCGCTCTTAAATGGTCGCCTTTATATGTGTATATGGCTCCTAAATTATTCAGGATAGTACCATAAAAAGGATGCTGCTCACCAAGCGTCTCTCTAACTATCTTTTCCACCACCAAGAGCGACTGTTCGGCACGGTCATAATATGACATATCGACATACAAGACAGCGATATTTGCGAGTGCAAAGGCATAATTGATATGATTTTCGCCAAACACATCTTTGTATAGCCTCACTGCCTCCGAGAGATATTGCTCTGCCTTCTGTAAATCACCTTTTTTGAAATACAAACCGCCTAACGAATTGATAGCGCCAATATATGGCATTGACTTCTCTCCAAGTTGCCGGCGAAAGGCATCAAGAGCAGATAACATATACGCCTCAGCACCTGCAAAATCGCCTGTTTCAGAATGTAAATCGCCTAAATTCTTTACAACATAAGCGTATTTGGGATGAGCCGTTCCGCCATTTTCTTCTACAATCTTGAGCGTTGCGAGCAATATAGAGTCTGCTATTTGATACTCGCCTTTGTTAAAATACAAAAGCCCTAAATTGCTCATTGTATTGACATAATCAACACTTGATTTCTTGATACACTGCGAGAGTATATCCAACGATTTTTTGAAATACTGCTCGGCATTATCGTAGTCGCCCGTCAGATTAAGCAGCACTCCTATGTTATTTACAGCATTGCCATACCCGACGCTCCTTTTGCCGAGTATCTGCTCACGCAAGTCTTTGGTACGGAGCATATAATCGGCAGCAAGTTCGTATTCACCGACCGTGCAATAGAACTCGCCCAACCGATTGAGAGCCTCAGCATAAAAGACGCTACGCTCACCAAAAACCTGCTTCTGTCGGTCGGCAACCTGTTGGAAATATGCGTCCGCACCAACAAAGTCGCCGTCTTGAACAGCCACTTGTCCTTGGTATGACAATAGAGAAGTATAATAAATCTGCGAGAGATAAAGCAGAAAAACAAGTTCTTTCATCAAAACCCGAAAACCGACTAATTAGTAATTATCTAATTGGTAATCATACTGTAATCGTTCTGCTCCGTACCACGATTGACTATTTTAATCGTTACATTTCCTGCCATGCGAGGAGCGAAACGGGCATAACAATCATCGCCATCGTTAGTGTCGGAGTTTATAAGTCCGCCATTGGCATCGTAAATGAAAAGATCCAAGTCTGTATCGCCACTGCCAAGCACTGTTACTTCGCCTATCTCGCCTGCACGGAAGGGTATGTTGTAAATCATTTGTCCCTTGCCCGACACATAATCCATACGGCGTTTAGGTCCGTCGAAAGAGCCGCGCATCTTGTCCCACTGCGCTTCCATCTTCATAAGAACCTTGTCGGCCATAGCAAGCAACATTTCATCGCCGTCAGCCATCTCTTTGGCATCGGCAAGAATCACAGCAGGCTCAATCACCTTTATGGGTTTGGCTTGAACCTTGTCTTCTGAAGAGCGTGTACCTTCAACGGTCAAGGGTTGTTGCGGAGTGGAAATCATAATGTTAGCGGCTTCAATGAGTGCCGAAGGCGACTGCTCACGATAGCCGTATTTAACGAGCGTGAGAGCAGTGCGAAGCGCTGACATCTCGCTCGAAGCAGGTGTGGGAAAGGTCTGTTTTTCAGGCTGTGAAGGCTGTTTCTGACACGAAACAAACAATATACTCAATGCCACAAAGGCTACAATGGAAAAATGTTTCATACTGATTTTTAATTAAAGATTTATAATAGGAATGCTGTTGTGCTCACACACAATTAGAAAAATATATTCGACTCTTCCCCTTCCGCTGTTTCCAAAACTGGTGTCTGAGTGAAAGGAATGATATTCGAGATACAAGATTTTATCTTGATATTCAACTGTTTGGAAGTCAGTTCCGAGAACTTGTCTTTTTGTTGATACATAGCATAGGTGAGCGAACCGTTATCATTATACTCATAGTTGCATTGATATGGTTTGCAAGCACTTATGAAAATCCAATTTATCGGGTGCAGAGTCTTTTCCTGATTTTTGGCTATATATTCGTTAGGTATAACGAACACATCGGCTGTGCCTCTAACGACGAATTTACTGTTTTGACCTTCCAAATCGCGGCTTGCTTCGCCACTGTGGCAGGCATCGGCAATAACGATTATCTTGCCCGTTTCACCAACCTTCTCACGCATATTATGAAGGTAGGTATTCAGTTGGTCGTCAAGCAGATGGTTCTCACCCTCGTATTTGCCCTTTTGGAACTTTTGGCAGGCATCGTAGGGCACCCAAGCCTCGTCCAAACCATCTTTCTCATCGCCTGACAGGTCAGTTATCTGTTGTCCGTGGCCGGAAAAATGTATATATACCATATCGCCCTCTTCGGAAAGCGACACCAAGTCAGAAAGAGCCTTACATATTGCAGAATAGGTGGCTTGTTCGTTTTTCAACTCTACTATATCACTCTTCTTAAAACCGTTCACGGTCAGCATCTCTTCCACCATTGGGATGTCCTTGTCGCCGTTGATTTTTTCCCAACCGCTCTCTTTAGGATAATCGCCTATTCCTATTACAAGAGCACGACGAGAAGTAGCAAACATTGATTGCGACAACAACAAAAACGACAGAACAATAATCGCTGAAATAATGTGTTTATGTTTCATAGTTACAAAGTTTTTATCAATTTGCTACAAATATAAAAAAAATGTATGAAAAATGCAAATAAGTTAAAAAAATTAGGAATTAGGAATGAGGAATTAGGAATGAGGAATAAACAAATGCAAAATGTGCAGGTATATCACCTGCTCTGACCGACCATAGGCGTTTGCCGTTCCTGTCGTAGCAATGAAGCATACCTGACGAAACATAGTTTTTGGCATCAGTCAGATATATATCACCATTGTGCGGATTGACGGCTATGGCGTATGGCACTTGTATCTCGCTCTCCGTTCCATCAGTTATAAGGCTTGTCGTAACCTGCTTACGCAAAGGAATATCAATAATTCCATATTCAGCCTTATTAGTATTATAATCAAACGCATAGTAATACAGCGAGTCGCCTTTTATGCAGAAATCCGTAACGGGCAAATCGAATGTTTCAATCTCTTGAAGCGGATTGGTACTAAACAGATGCAGTTTGGCTTCCTCGTTCATATAGTTACCGCGTGTCGTAAGCCATAAACAACCATATTTGTCAGCCTTCAGGCGATATGGGTTGATTCCTACCCTAACCTGCTTTGTCTGTTTCATAGCCTTTAGACTTATAACCGACATCGTTGTATCATACACTGGCGGACGATACCCCCCCGAATTGACAACATACAAGTTTTCACCTACAATAGCAAGTTCTTCGGGCTGGAAACCTACCGTTACTCTTGCCGTTATAGCAAGCGTAGCGGTATCTACTTCATACACGGCCCCTTGCTGAGCATTAGGGTCGATACCTATAGGTCCGACATACGAACTGACATAAAGTTTTCCACCATAGGCTGTCATATATCTGCAATTGGGTATATCAACCTGCCCCAGTCGCTCACACGACTTCGCATCCATCACTTCCACTTTGTGCGAACAGTTGATAACTGCATACAACTTGCTACCATAAACAAGCAAGTCGTTGCCCACATCGCCTAACTCCTTCACCACATTCGGATTACGGTCGGTATAAATACTGCTCACATACTGTGCACCCGCGAAATCAACATAGTCCAAACGTGCTTTGTTGCTTCCCATGTTGCCTTCGTTGAGCAGGTACATTCCTATAGGCTCGCCTTCTGCAAAATCACTTACAGAACGCTGCTCTATAGGCAAAGGCGTATTCTCGGAAAGGATAATCTCCACTTCGTGTCTGCAACTTGTGAGAAAAAGCAGGCACACAACACTTAATATGTCAAAGTAACGGTACATTTTACATTCTGTTTTGGCATAGGATAATTGAGTATCACTTCATAGTCTTGTCCTAACAGGTTTCCTATATCAACCGACGCTTTCAGTTTCGTGTAGCGGTTTTTGCTCCTTGCTCCTTGTTCTTTCAGCGTAGCGGTCTTTTCTCTTTCAGCGTAGCGGTCTTTTCTCTTCAATTCCCATTCGCCTGAGACCGACAAGTCGTGAGTGTACCAAGGCTGCATATAGTTGTAGCGTGAATTTTCCTGCTCGTTATACCGCTCGCCGACATACATAAAAGAATAGTTCAGCGTATATTCGCGCCACGAAAGCATCACGATAGCCGAACCGCTATGCCAAGGAATATAAGGTATCTGGTCGCCATAGAAAACATCGTTAGGGTCAGTTACATCAATAGCAGTCTGATAAGTGTATTGCAGTTTGGTGGTGAGCGTTACATCATGGTCGAATGCAAAAACGAGTTGAGTATTGACATCTAATCCGTTGATTTTCACATCGCCGAGATTGAGCATTGTCCAACGGAACTGCTGTCCTTTGGGATATGCTATAATCTTGTCTTTTATGCGATTATAGTAGTAGTCAGCCTGAATACTGAACATCGAGCGTTTCACATTCTTCCTCGTCTCAACGCAGAAAGGCAGAGTGTATGACAAACCTACACTACGCTGTTTGGCAAGTTCAGGTCTTAGATCGGCATTGCCCATGTCGGTATAATATAAATCGTTGAAAGTAGGAAAACGATACGACTGTTTATAAAAAGCATTGAACTTAAGGTCTGCTTTTTGCGTAGGGCGATAACTCAGAAAGACTGCCGGCGTGAAACGATAGGCTTGTGGGTTGCTCGTTTTGCCGTTTTGAGTCTTACCGAAATCCTTTACGAAAGTACCAAGCACACTCGCCTGCAAACGAAGATAATTCTTTACATTGAAAGCCGTTGCAAGCGAGAGCCAATGCGACAAACGATTGGCATTCATATACTTACTCAGTCTGTTCCACTGCAAATCATACGCCACCGACAAGTCCCAAAAACGAAACAACTTCACACAGTTGGCAAACGAGAGATAAATCTCCTGTTGCAAATATCGGTTATCAACATACAGAAGGCGGTTGTCGTAGTTTATGTAATGTGTAAAATCGTTGGCATACTTGGCATTGACGCGAATGTTCCAACGGTTAAAAAACTCATCTTCCCACTGTGCCTGCACAAACGAGTTACGATCCCAAAGTCGCTCGCCGTTGCGCCACACATTATTCACTATAGCCCCCGGCACACCCCGTTCGGAATTATAATGATACAGTTGCAGTCTTACAAAACCAGTATTGGAATAATAGTCGTTCAGCGATGCTTCTGCACGAATGGCATTTATATCTCCGTTCTGCCTGACAGCGGTTGTGTCGTATGCCGTCTGACCCGAAGGTGTAACACGCTTATAGCGAAACTTGTACTTGCCGTCCGACGAAGTGAGTTCGGCATTCATACTCATACTTATCTTTTCTGTCAGGCGCACATCAACCAACACTGAAGGGTTGATTAGTCTAAAACTGCCGGCACGCATCTGCGCTTTAATGTGAAAATGCTCGCCTTCCTTAAAACGCGGACGGCGCGAAGTGAGGTACACACTGCCTGCACTGCCGAACTCGCGGGCAGACTGAAAAATGTCCGACCGCTGACCGTGATACAAATCTATCTGCTCGATGTTCTCAAGCGAAAACTTGCCCAAATCCACTTGACCATTCTGCGCATTACCTATCTGAATACCATTATAATATATACCTATATGATTAGTACCCATTGAGCGGATATTCACAGTCTTAAGTCCTGCCACTCCGCCATAGTCTTTCAGTTGTGCACCGCTGAAATAGCGTATCGCATCAGCCACCGACAAGGTGTTGAGCGACTGAAGCTGCTTGCCCTCCAAGCGTTGCGGAATGATAATGTCTTTCTCTAATCTGGCGGCTGAAACCTCAATCTCATCAAGTTGCAATCCCGTCCAAATGCTATCTGTCTGATTTGCAAAAGCGAAACTTATTGATAAAATAAGTATATTTAGCAAATAAATCTTTCTCATTTATGTATATACGATATTTATTGTGCAAATTTAATAATTTTTTTGTAAATTTGCATAAAAATTCTTAAATAAATGCAAACATCCCTCTTTGATACCCCCATCTGTCGCAAAGGTTCGGATTGCTACAAGTGGGACGCAGAACCACCCGTTAAGCCCGACGAACAATGTAATGAAATCATCCCTCTATGGGTAGCCGACATGGACTTTGCCGTTGCCCCGTGCATCACCGACGCCCTGCAAAAACGCCTTGAGCACCCCGTCTTCGGATATGTCAAAGTGCCTGATAGATACTACGATAGCGTTATCGGTTGGTTCGCTCGCCGTCACGCTTGGACTATCAAGCGCGAACATATACTTTACACCATTGGTGTCGTTCCTGCCGTCAATGCTATACTTAAAGCCCTTACTGAAAAAGGCGACAAAGTCATTATGCAAACACCGGCATACAACTGCTTCTTCACCTGCATCGAGAACAATGGTTTGCAACTTCTTCAAAACCCGCTCGTTAGCAAAGATAATTACTATACCATCGACTTCAGCGATTTAGAGCAAAAAGCCAAAGACCCGAAAGCCAAAGTGCTACTACTCTGCAACCCTCATAACCCGACAGGACGAGTATGGCGACCTGAAGAACTGCGACTGTTAGCAGACATCGCTCGGCGACATAATCTTTGTGTCATCTCCGATGAGATACACTGCGAATTTACCATAACGGGAATCCCCTACACACCTATGGCAAACATAATGTCAGACGATACCGACCGCCTCATCGTGTGTGTTTCACCAAGCAAGGCATTCAACATTGCCGGACTGCAAATGGCAAACATCATTGTGGCTTCTGACAAGTTGCGCGAGAAAATCGATAAAGCACTGACCGAAAACGAGATATCAGAAGTTAACCCCTTCGGATTAGTTGCCAATATGGCGGCATACAACTCAGGCGACGGTTGGATGGACGCACTCAACCAATACCTCTTAGAGAATTATAAAATGCTCTGCCAATTCTTTGAACAGAACCTGCCAATGCTGAAAGTCAACCGACAAGAAGGCACCTACTTGGCTTGGATTGACTGCCGTGCCTTAGGCCTTAGATCCGAAGAATTGGAAAACCGCCTACTCAAACAAACAGGCGTTTGGCTCAACTGTGGCACCATGTACGGCGAAAACGGCGAAGGCTTCATGCGTATCAATATGGCATGCCCAAAAAGCAGACTGTCAGAAGGACTACATAAAATCAAGCAATTTGTAAATCTAAACTATCAAAAATAACAATTTTTGTAAATAAATTTGGAAAATTAAAAACATTTTGTTATTTTTGCAATCGTTAAAACAAATATATCTTACCTATAATTGTTAAAACACATTCGGCTTACCCTTGTGAAAATTATTTTACAAATACTATTTGTCATTGTTTCAACGACATTATTTGCTGATAACTATGTCATTTTTAATCAAATAATGTACGATAGTCCATTAAATGAGAAAGTAACAGAACCACCCTACTCCAACGGAGAATTTATTGAATTGTATAATGGAGGAACCGATTCCGTAAACCTCAAAAATTGGTTAATAAAAGGCGATGGGACAACTGAAGTGTATATTTTTGATAGCCTTATTTTAGCC